>NZ_JBFUGY010000007.1:0-239016 GCF_056402655.1 Bradyrhizobium sp. P3_C3
GCCATGGTCTGCGGTGTGACGGTGCCGCCGCCGCCGAATTCACCGGAGAGCCCGATCGCGCCGGCGCGCGCAGCCGCGGCCATCGAGGTCGGAGCGGTCGCGCCGTTTTCGGCGACGAAGGCGAAGGGCATCCCCAACCCCTCCATCAGGCGCAGCGCGTGGCCGAACATCTCGGGCGTGCCCTGCCGCTCGATCAGCGCGCAAGGCACATGCGCCATCGAGGTGCCGCCGGAATGGATGTCGAAGACGACTTCGTGCCGCGGAAACAGCTCGTGCTCGAGGAAGTGCGCAAGCCGGAACGTCGGCGTGCCCGCGGCATCGCCGGGGAAGGCGCGGTTGAGGTTGCCCTCGTCGAGCGGCGAGCGGCGGCGCGCCGCCATCACGGCTGGCCAATTGGCGAAGGGCAGGATGGTGATCTCGCCTTTGACGTCCTTTGCATCGAGCCGGCGATACAGCCGCGTCAGCGCGATCTCGCCCTCATATTCGTCGCCGTGATTGCCGGCCATCAAAAGCAGTTTTGGCCCGGCGCCGTTCTTGATCCGGAAGATCGGGATCTTGAGCTGGTAGTAGGGGGAGCGATCGATCGAGAAGGGAATGCCGAGATGGCCCGACCATTTCTGGTCCTTCTCGAAATCGATCTCGTGGAAAAGTCCGGTATGCATGGCTTGCCTCGCGGCCGCGCCGTCGCCGGCGCCGGCCAAAGGTTGAAAGGGTGGCGGTGCCTTTACAGCAAAGCGACAGCGGTCATCTCGACGCGCAGGTCGGGATCGGCGAGGCGGGCTTCGACGCAGGCGCGCGCCGGCGGGTTGGCCGGATCGATCCAGGCATCGTAGACCGAGTTCATGGTGTCGAAGTCGGTGATATGAGGCAGGAAGACGTTGACCGCGATCAGCTTGGAGCGGTCGGAGCCGGCTTCCTTCAGCAACGCGTCGATCTTGGCGAGCACCTGCTGGGTCTGCGACACGATGCCGGCCTTGCGGTCGTCAGCGACCTGGCCGGCGATGTGCACCATGCCGCCGGCGGCGACGGCCTGGCTCATGCGCGAGCCGACGACGTAACGTTTGATCATCTCGAAATTCTCCTCGTGAAGCTTGGCTCCCGCATCGATGCGGGAGCCGTGTGCTAGTTCACAGCGCCGGCAGCGTCTGCTCTTCCTTGAACCACTTCAGTTGCAACGCGCCGAGCTTGCCGTTGAGCTTGTTGAAGAAGATATCGGTGTTGATCCAGTTGAGCAGGTTCTGCTCGCCCTGGCGCACGCCGACATGGGCCGGCGACTGGCGGATCAGGAACTTCAGCTCGACCTCCTTGGTCGGGTTCTGGTCCTGCACCTTCAGCGCGATGGCGCTGTTCTCGGCGAAGGTATCGGCCTGTCCCGCGAGAAACGCGGCGAGCGCGGCCGGCGTGTCCTCGAAGCGCACCAGCTTCACCTTCGGCGCGTTGTCGGTGAGCCAGACGTCGAGCGTCGAACCCTTGGCCACCGCAACGCTGCGGCCGTCGAGATTGTCGGGCCTCTTGCCGGTCGCGGCCGGAATTGCCTTGGCGCCATAGACGCCGAGATTCACCACGGCATAAGGCTGCGAGAACATCACCTGCTGGGCGCGCTCGGGCGTCGCGCCGAGGCCCGCGATCAGGATGTCGATCTTGTCGGAGAGCAGGCTCGGGATGCGCGCTGCGCCCGTCACCGGCACGAGCTCGAGCTTCACGCCCATGTCGGCGGCGATCAGCCGCGCGAGATCGGCGTCGAGACCTGCGATCTCGCCCTTGTCGTCCTTGAAGCCCCACGGCGCGGCATCGGTCAGCAGGCCGACCCGCAGCTTGCCCGCGCCGAGCACGTCCTGGAGCTTGTCGGCCTGCGCGAGGGTGGGGGCAGCGAGCACGGCGAGCGCGGTGGCTGCGAGCGCAAAGAGGGATTTCAGTGGTCTCATGGCTCTCTCCTGATCGGGGATTGGTGGATGGTTATTTGGCGGACGCGATGAAGCTTGCGAGCTCGGGAGTTTCAGGATTGGCGAACAGTTTTGCCGGCGGTCCCTGTTCCCAGACGCGGCCCTGATGCATGAAGACGATGCGGTTGGCGACGTTGCGGGCAAAGCCCATCTCGTGGGTGACGAGGATCATGGTCATGCCCTGCTTCGCCATCGCCTCCATCACCTTCAGGACTTCGCCGACGAGCTCGGGATCGAGCGCGGAGGTCACCTCGTCGAACAGCATGAGGTGAGGGGCCATGGCGAGGCAGCGCGCGATGGCGACGCGCTGCTGCTGGCCGCCGGAGAGCTGCTCCGGCCAGGCGTCGATCTTGTCGGCGAGGCCGACGCGGGTCAGCACATCTTCCGCCAGTGCACGCGCTTTCGCTTTGTCGGTGCGGCCGGTGAGGAGCGGGGCAAGCGTGATGTTGCGCTCGACCTTCAGGTGCGGAAACAGGTTGAAGGCCTGGAACACGATGCCGACGCGCTGACGGAATGCCTTCAGTTCAGGCATCCTGGCGTGGACCTTCTCGCCCTCGACGCGGATCTCGCCGGAATCGACGCTCTCCAGTGCATTGATGCAGCGGAGCAGCGTCGACTTGCCGGAGCCGGAGCGGCCGATGATGGTGACGATCTCGCCTTCCTCGACGTCGAGCGAGACGCCCTTGAGCACCTCGACCTTGCCGAATGTCTTGTGCACGTCGCGGATTTCAACGAGAGCCATCGAGGCGGGCCTCCAGAGAGCGGGACCAGAGCGTGAGCGGCAGGCACAGTACGAAATAGATCGCGGCGACCAGCGCGTAGGTGAGTAGCGGCTGGAACGTCGCCGCGCTCACCACTTGGCCTGCGCGGGCAAGCTCGACGAAGCCGAGGATCGAGGCGAGCGAGGTGCCCTTGATCAGCTGCACCAGGAAGCCGACGGTCGGCGGCAGCGACAGCCGCAGCGCCTGCGGCGCGATGATGTGGCGGAATTGCTGCCAGGCGGAGAGGCCGAGACAGCTGCCTGCCTCCCATTGCGCCTGCTTCACGGCTTCCAGCCCGCCGCGCCAGATCTCGCCGAGGAAGGCGGCGGTGTAGAGCGTGTAGGCGACGGTGACGGCAACGAGGGCCGGCACTTGGATGCCCAGGAACATCGGCATGCCGAAATAGAAGAAGAACAGCAGCCCGAGCAGCGGCACGCTTTGGACGATCTGGATGCACGCCGCCATCGTCCAGCGCAGGCCGGCGAAGCGGCTGATGCGGCCCGTGGCGAACGCCAGCGCCAGCGGCGCACCGAAGGCGAGCGCGAGCACGACGAGCGCAACGGTCCAGCGCAGCGCCGCGAACAGCGAGACGAAATCGATGAGGGTGAAGGATCGCATCGCTGTCCCCTCAGCGCCGCCGCGGCCAGCGGAAGGCCACCGCACCAATGATGGCGAACAGCGCCTTGAACGACATCGCCATCGCGAAATAGACGACGCAGATCACCGCATAGACCTCGAAGCTGCGATAGGTGCGGCTCTCGATGAAGCCCGCGACGTGAAACAGCTCGTCGGCCGCGACCTGCGAAGCGAGCGAGGTGCCGAGCAGCAGCAGGACGAACTGGCTGGTCACGGCCGGATAGGCGTTGCGCAGCGCCGGCGGCAGCAGGATGTGACAGAACACCTGCCAGCCCGACAGGCCAAGGCACTGGCCGGCCTCGATCTGGTTCTTCGGCACGGAATCGAGACCTGCGCGGATGATCTCGACCGAATAGGCCCCGAAATAAAGCGAGAGCGCGACGGCAGCGGCTTCGAACGCCGGCAGCTTCAAGCCGAAGTTCGGCAGCACGAAGAAGACGATGAAGATCTGGATCAACGATGGCGTGTTGCGGAACAGCTCGATGTAGCCGCGCACCAGCCAGCGCAACGGCGTGATGCGCCCCTTCAGCGCGACCGCGCCGGCAACGCCGATCAGAAGCCCGGCCAGCGCCGCGATCACCGTCAGCTCGAGCGTGACGATGGCGCCGTCGATGAGCTGGTTCTGATAGCGCCACAGCGGCAGGAAATTCATCGCGCGAGCCGCCTCAGCCGAACTGGGTGGGGAGGGCGCGCGTTACCACGCCGTCGGCGTCGAGGCCGAGGATCACGCGCCAGCGGTCGAGGCAGGTGCAGGGATGCGAGATGCCGAAGGCGATGATGTCGCCGACCGCAAGCGTGCCATCGGGCGCGACGGACAGGAATGCGTGCTGGTCGTTCAGACGGGTGACCGACAAGGTCTCGGCAAGCCCTTGTTGTTCGACGCCGTCGCGGAAGACGCGTAGCGGCAGCGGCAATCCCTGATCGAAGGAAGCATCGCGCATGCCGAAGCCGGCGATCGCGAGGCCTGCCTCCGGCCGCGACAGCACCTCGGCCCAAAGTTTCAGCGCAGGTTGGAAACCCTCGGCCGCCGAGTGCCGCGCGCCGTCGATGACGAGACCGCCGCGACGGTCGAGTTCGGCGAAGGCGCGCGCGTAAATGCCGTGATCGGCGAAGAACAGCGCGCCTGAGCGCAAGAGGATGCTGGCGTTGCCGTCTGCCTGCGCGCTTGGCGCGAGCGCGCGGGCGACGACGTCGAAATAGGCCGAGCCGCCGGCGCTGATGATCAGCGGCCGGCCCGGAGCAGCATGACGTACCAGCGCGAAGGCCTCGATGGTGCGCTCCATCAGCGCCGCGATCGCGCGCATCGTCTCGTCGGCATCGGGCGTTGCGACCGCGCCTTCGTAAGTGGCGACACCGCCGAGCAGGAGGCCGTCGGCCGCGAGCACGGCTGCGATCGTCGCTTCGACCGCGGCGCGATCGCGCGCGCCGGCGCGGCCCGCACCGAGCTCGACCAGCACGGACAATTCGCGGCCGCCCGCAATCCGGGCCGCTTCAGCCAGTGCGGCGACCGCCGCCGGTGAATCCGCGAAGGCGTGGAATTCGACGTCGGGATAGGCGCCGAGCAACGCGCCGAGCCGCCGGCCGGCCGCGAGGCCGCCGATTTCGTTGGCCAGCAGCAGGCGCCGCTCGCCATGGGCGAGCAACACGGCGGCCTGCTGGATGTTGGCAACCGTCGTGCCCCAGGCGCCGGCCTCGCGCAGCGATCGGACGAGCTCCGGCGACATCGGCGTCTTGGCGTGGGGCGCAACGGCAACGCCGGCGCTCCTGCACCAGCGCAGGAAGAGGTCGCGGTTGGCCGCGAAGGCGGCTTCATCGAGGGTGAGGGCGGGCAGAGCGAGATCGCCGCGGGAGGGCTGCCAATCCTGGTGGGCGATCTCCTCGATCGGCAGGCCATCGACCAGGGGGATGCCTCGCGTGGTCGTTGAAAGACGTTGGCTCTCCCACCGGGACAAGAACTGCATCGTCGCTCCCTCAGCGGCTCCTCGACCGCCAGGGAACGATATGTTGGAATGACAACGTTGTCATTAGTGTATTGTAGCCAATCTCGGCGCGAATTCGATGCAGTGAGGTAATTAGGTAAGGTATTGTGCCCGTGAATTGGGCTAGTGCTCGCCGCCCATCTGGGCGAGCAGCTCCTCGATATCGACATCGACCTGGCCCGCGGCCCTGACGTGACGAACTTCGAAACTGTTCGGCCGGAAGCGGTATTCGACGAGCCCGACTTCCTTGATCGCGATCCGGTCCTGGCGCGCGTCGTTGATCCTGAAGCCGGCCGACGGCGCCCAGACATGGCGGGTGTGGCGGTAGGTGAAGTCGCGCCGCTGGTGCACGTGCCCGCTGGCGATGAGACGCAGGTCCACAGTCGAGAACATCTCGATCAAGCGCCCGCGTGCCGGCTGCGGCACGTAGCGGATCGAGGTCTCCGGCGTCTCGGGGTCGTCGGGCAGGTTGAGAAACATCGGCTTGTGCACGAACAGCGCGATTGGCCTGCCGTTGATGCGCGCCATTTCCCGGGACAACCAGTCGAACTGCTCGGCCTCGAAGGCGAGCCCTGAATTCATCACCAGCGAGTTGAGGCCGATGAAGTGCCAGCCGGCCGCTTCGAATGACCAATGGTCTTCGCCGATGATGTCGCGGAATTGTTGGCGGTGCTTTTCCTCAACCGGCGGCTTTGGCGCAGGCCCGATCGCGGTCGGATTGTCGCCGATGTCGTGATTGCCGGGGAGGTAGCGGCAGGCGACGGGCAGGGCCGCGTGCCGGCTCTTGGCGAATTCGACATCGTCGCGACTTGTCGGCCCGTCGAAGGAGACGTCGCCGGTGTTGACGACGAGGTCGGGTCTATCAGCGTCGATGTGTTCGCTGACGCGATCGAAATTTGCGATCAGGCCGGGGAAGCGCCGGCCGAGATGGGTGTCGGAAATCTGCGTGAGGCGAAATTCGGACATGGGATGAGCATACGCGTTGTCGCACGTCGGAACGATGACGGCACGCGCATGCATCGCCATGAAACAAAGTTTAAAGCACGCGATAGCGGATCGTGTAGGCGTCCTGCGGGGCGCCGCTGCCGGTTGCCGGCGAGGCGATGCGGTCGGCGAGGTGCCAGGGCCCGAACTGCTCGGACCGATGCGGCTCGGCGGGCAGGCGGAGGCGGAATTCGAACGTGCCCTTGCCGGGCAGGTTCACGACCAGCACGCGGTCGGCGGTGCGGTGGTTGAGCGCCACGGCGCCGCGCAGCACGGAGCGGCCATCACCGAGCTCGCGCACGCCGTCGACCAGCGCCAGCGTCTGGTTGCGGTCGGTGTGCAGCTCGATCTGGCTGTCGGGCGCCGCCGTGAGCGTTTCCCTGGGCATCCGGATCTCGAACTCGACCGCCGGCTTGGAGGGGTTGAGACCGAGATAGGCCAGCGCGGCGTGGCGCATGTCGTAGGCGGCAAAGGCGAACAGGGCGAGGGCGGCCAGAGTGGCGAGGCCATGCCTGACGACGTCGCGCCAGCGCCGGTAGCTCAGGCGGAAGTACACCGTCATCGCCAGCGCGACCGCGAGCGCCGCCGCCATGCCTGACAGCGCCGACATCAGGACGCCGAGCCGGCCGTCCGCGGATTCGGTCAAAAGGCTGGAGAGGGGGTTCATGTCAGTCTCTTGGCGCTAGCTCGCCTTGCGGTCCCGGGGACCGAAATCGCTTTAACTATCGGCCTTTGGTCGCGGGACCGGGAACACCGGTTCAACTCGTTGATTGTCAGCGCCAGCAGTCGCGGCTAATGACGGTCCGCGGTGTTCCGCCTGACGGGAAAGTTCCGATGTCCATCCAAATGGTTTTGCTGCCTGTCTTCGTGCAGGTCGGTCTCACCTTCGCACTCCTGATCGGAATGGTACTGGCGCGCCGGCGCTCGCTGGTCTCCGGCGAGACCAAGAGCCGCGACATTGCGCTGGGCGAGCAGTTCGAATTGCCGGTGCTGTTCTACGCGCTGATCGCGCTGGCGCTGCCCTTGCGCCATGCCGATCTCTTCATCGTGCTGATGTCCTGGGTGTTCGTGGTGACGCGCTTTGCCCATGCCGGCGTGTTCGTCTCCTCCAACGATCTCGGCCGGCGCTCCACGATCTGGCTCGCGGGCGTGCTTGTGCTGCTCGCGATGTGGATCTACTTCGCGCTGAAGATGCTGTTGTTGATCTAGGCGCGCGCATGATCCGGACCCGGAGGGCCGCGTTAGCGCAAAGTGGATACCGGTTTTCCGACAAGATCATGCGCAAAGCAAAAATAGCCAATCCTGACCTGAAAGATTCAAATGACTCCCGCTGCCCGGCTGTCCGCAGCCATCGAACTGATCGACACCATCGAGAAGGACCGCGTGCCCGCGGCCAAGGCGCTGAAGGAGTGGGGCACCGCGCACCGCTTCGCCGGCTCCGGCGACCGCGCCGCCATCGCGGGCCTCGTCTGGGACGTGCTGCGCCGCTATGCCTCGAGCGCCTTCCTGATGGATGCCGATACCGCGCGCGCCCGGCTGATCGGCATGCTCCGCCTCGAGCGCAACATGGACGCGGCCACCATGGGCGCGCTGTTCGACGGCAGCCGGTTTGCACCGGCGCCGCTGACCGAGGCCGAGCAGGCCGCGCTGGCCTCGCGTTCCCTCAAGGACGCGCCGGCTGCGATCGCCGGCGATTATCCTGATTGGCTCGACCCGTACTTTGCGAAAGTGTTCGGCGAGGAGCGCGCCGCGGAGGCGGCCGCGATGGCGAGCCGGGCGCCGCTCGATTTGCGCGTCAACACGCTAAAATCCAATCGCGACAAGGTGCTGCGCGGGCTTGCTCATCTTCATGCGGAACCGACGCCATGGTCCGCAAACGGCCTGCGCATCGAGCTTTCGGCCGATGCGCGCAATCCCGGCCTCCAGGCGGAGGAGGATTTCATCAAGGGCGCCGTTGAAGTTCAGGATGAGGGATCGCAGCTTGCGGCCAGCTTCACCGCGGCAAAACCCGGCGAGCAGGTGATCGATCTCTGCGCCGGCGCCGGCGGCAAGACGCTGGCACTCGCAGCCATGATGCAGGGCAAGGGACGGCTGATTGCCACCGACAGCGACAAGCGCCAACTTGCGCCGATCCACGAGCGTCTCTCGCGCGCCGGCGTCCACAATGCCGATGTCCGCACGCCCAAGGGCGAGGCCGATCCGCTGGCCGACATCAGCGGCACCGCCGACCTCGTCGTGATCGATGCGCCCTGCACGGGAACCGGCACCTGGCGCCGCAATCCGGACGCCAAATGGCGCATGCGCCCCGGCGCGCTGGAGATCCGCCTGCGTGACCAGGCCGAGGTGCTGGAGCGCGCCGTGCCGCTGGTCAAGGCCGGCGGGCGCATCGCCTACATCACCTGTTCGGTGCTGGCGGAAGAGAACGGCGAGCAGGTGAGGGCGTTCACCGCCCGCCATCCCGAGTTCGCCGTCGTGCCGCCCGAGCAGACCGCAAGCGTGCTCTGGGACAAGGCGGAGGATTTCGCAAAGGCCGCGCTGCAGTCGGATGAAGGCTGGCTGATGACGCCGCGGCGAACGGGGACGGACGGGTTCTTCGTCTCGGTGCTGAAGAAGACGTAGCTCTCGTAGGGTGGGCAAAGCGAAAGCGTGCCCACCATTCGCAGTGTGAAAGATGGTGGGCACGGCGCGCGAAGAGCGCGCCTTTGCCCACCCTACGGCACCGCGTGTGCCGCGCCGCAGTTCCCCAAAACAAAAACCCCGCGAACCGAAGCTCGCGGGGCTTTCTAACTCGACGTTCTGCCGGTACGTCCGTGGTCAGAACGGTGCGTGGGCGTTAGCCGACGCGGAGATTGTCAGCCGACGACTTGCCGCTGCGGCGGTCGGCGACGATGTCGAACGAGACCTTCTGACCCTCGTTGAGGGAGGAGAGGCCAGCGCGCTCGACGGCGCTGATGTGAACGAACACGTCCTTCTGGCCGTCATCCGGCTGGATGAAACCATAACCCTTTTGGGTGTTGAACCACTTCACGGTGCCCATAGCCATGGGAATTTCCTTTAGTTAGTTAGAGAGGATACGCACGTGGACCGGTACGCGAAATTGCGCCCATGATCCTGTTCAGTCGATGTTTGGGGAAGTCATCTGAAGCGTGCGCGCCCGTCTGCAACGAAGCGAAGCGGCCCAGTCGTTCGGCCAAGTATCGATGATCACAATATAGCGAGAATTTGGGGCTACTTCAAGGCACCACCCGTGGGCCGGCATGTGGCGCGGCTTTGCTATTTTGCGGTGCAAATGAGCCGCCCGACAGCCCTCAATCCACGATGAAAAGCGTCGCCCCCGTGGCCGTCGAGGACCGGTGCGCGGCGTCGCCGAAGTCCGAGACCTGGTAGCTCATCCCTGCGGTGAGCTTGAATTTCCGCCCGTCGCGCAGCTCGCTGTCGAGCTCGCCCTTCAGCACGTAGAGCACGTGGCCGCGGTCGCACCAATGGTCGGCGAGATAGCCCGGCGAATACTCGACCATCCGCACCCGGAGATCGCCGATGTTGAGGGTGCGCCACTTGGCCTGCCCGGTCTCGCCGGGATGCGTGGTGGCCTCGACCTTGCTCCAGTCGGTGACGGTGAAGGGGGAGGCGGGGAGTTTCATCGGTGGTGATCCTGTCTCAGAGCCGGCGGACGCAGTGTTAGCGCACGCGCGTCCGGCAGTCTCCGTCATTGCGGGCGATACTCGGTGTCATCGCCCGACTTGATCGGGCGATCCAGTATTCCAGAGGCCGCGCCGTGATGCGGAAAAGCCGCGGCGTACTGGATTCCCCGCTTGCGCGGGGAATGACAGCGGTGGATGGGGCGGCACCGTCTGCACACGATAAGCGCGTTGCCGACAGCAATGCGCGCAAGCGTCACTGCGCCAAATGGTTCGCCGACCCCTGCAAAATCAGCCCCGCTGCATTCACCCGCAGATACTCGCAGATCTTCTTCCCCCGCTCGTTCTCGTAAAACACCACGACGCTGTCAGGGCTGACGAACAGGTCGATCAGTGTAAAATGCAGCTCCGGCAGCAGGGCGAGCGCCTTGCCCCAATACGCCCGCAACGCGTCCTTGCCGCGCACGGTGCCGCTGGCATCGAACCCCATCGCGGGGATGCGGTCCGAGGTCATCACGGTGTCCTCGGCGTAGAGCGTCAGCACGCGCTCGAGATCGCGCGCGTTCCAGGCCTCGAGCCAGGTCCGGCCGAGCGCGGCAAGCGTCGATGGCTGATGGTGCTGTGGCATGGCGTTCTCCCTGATTGCCCCCTGTTTGGCGTGAGGGTATATTAGGTCAATAATACTTACCTATATCCATTTGTCCATGCCCAAAGAAGAATGTGGGCGCGCGCATCGCGCGGTTGCGGGCAGGGGCACGGTCGCGTATTTGCTGGCCATGACAGCAGCACAGAACGACCGCTCCGCGTCGACGCCCTCGGTGGCCTCGGCGCACGACAAGATTCTCATCGTCGACTTCGGCAGCCAGGTGACGCAGCTGATCGCGCGTCGCGTGCGCGAGGACGGCGTCTATTGCGAGATCGTCCCGTTCAACAAGGCCGAAGAGGCCTTCAAGGAGATGAAGCCGAAAGCGGTGATCCTCTCCGGCGGACCTGAGTCGGTGCATGAGGCCGGCTCGCCCCGCGCCCCGCAGCTGATCTTCGCCTCCGGCGTGCCGGTGCTCGGCATCTGCTACGGCCAGATGACCATGGCGGAGCAACTCGGCGGCACCGTCGAGGGCGGCCATCACCGCGAATTCGGCCGTGCCGATGTCGAGGTCAAGGCGCCGAGCAAGCTGTTCGAGGACGTCTGGTCATCAGGCGGCAAGAATCAGGTCTGGATGAGCCACGGCGATCGCATCACAAAAATGCCGCCGGGCTTCTCCGTGGCCGGCACCTCGCCGAACGCGCCGTTCGCGATCATCCAGGACGAGACGCGCAAATACTACGGCCTGATGTTCCACCCCGAGGTGGTGCACACGCCCGACGGCGCCAAGCTGATCCGCAATTTCGTCCGCAAGATCGCCGGCCTCTCGGGCGACTGGACCATGCGCGCCTTCCGCGAGGAAGAGATCGCAAAGATCCGCGCCCAGGTCGGCAAGGGCAAGGTGCTCTGCGGCCTGTCCGGCGGCGTCGATTCAGCCGTCGCGGCCGTGCTGATCCACGAAGCCATCGGCGACCAGCTCACCTGCGTGTTCGTCGACCACGGCATGCTCCGCCTCGACGAAGCCAAGACCGTGGTCGATTTGTTCCGCCACCACTACAACATCCCGCTCGTGCACGTGGATGCGTCAAAACAGTTCCTGGGCGAGCTCGAAGGCGTCACCGACCCCGAGACCAAGCGCAAGACCATCGGTCGCCTCTTCATCGAGGTGTTCGAGGCGGAGGCCAAGAAGATCGGCGGCGCCGACTTCCTGGCGCAAGGCACGCTCTACCCCGACGTGATCGAGAGCGTCTCCTTCACCGGCGGCCCCTCGGTGACGATCAAGTCGCACCACAATGTCGGCGGTCTGCCCGAGCGCATGAACATGAAGCTCGTCGAGCCCCTGCGCGAGCTGTTCAAGGACGAGGTGCGCAAGCTCGGCCGCGAGCTCGGCCTGCCCGAAATCTTCGTCGGCCGCCACCCGTTCCCGGGCCCCGGCCTCGCCATCCGCTGCCCCGGCGACATCACCAGGGACAAGCTCGACATCCTGCGCAAGGCCGACGCCGTCTACATCGACCAGATCCGCAAGCACGGCCTCTACGACGACATCTGGCAGGCCTTCGCCGTGCTGCTTCCCGTGAAGACGGTGGGCGTCATGGGCGACGGCCGCACCTACGACTACGTCGTGGGCCTGCGCGCCGTCACCTCCACCGACGGCATGACCGCGGACTTCTACCAGTTCGACATGAAGTTTTTGGGCGAGACCGCGACGCGCATCATCAACGAGGTGAAGGGCGTGAACCGGGTGGTGTACGACGTGACGAGCAAGCCGCCTGGGACGATTGAGTGGGAGTAGGGGGCGATCACGAAGTGGGTCAGTCTGGCAGTTCTTGCACCCAAGTCTCGATGTCGACAGCGTCGCAATCCATTCTGGCGTACTGGGCTACTTGATCTGATGACGTGAGTACACGATGTCCGTTGTTCGATGCGATTGATGCGGTGTAGAGCTCGGTGTGATTGTCGTATGCCCCACGCGGAAAGCCGGAGTTCAGCTTTTCTGCGATGCGTGCAGCTCCGACATATGTCGACTTCTTCATTATGATCTTGTTACTGATGTGCGGGGCCAGGATCGCAGCTTCCTCTTCGTATAACTCGTCAAATTCCTGCCAGGCGCAGGCGGGCACCCCGATCGTGCCGCTAGCTAATTTTTCGATGAGAATAGATTGTAGATTCCCAGATGCAGCTGCGATCGCGTGAAGCCCGCTGGTGTCGACAACACAAGAGCACTTCGGCGCCGCCTCATTCATCTTGGAGCTCGCGGAGCTCGGCATCAGAGATCGATTTCGCGTACGCGAAGTAGGGCCGTTGGTACTTTGGCTTGAGTCCGGTCGAGCGGTAGAGATTGACTTCGCTTATGCGACCGTCGCTAAGGAGAGCATCGAACGCGCGGGCGAACTGATAGCCATACTTGGCTAGTTTCACTTTTTCCTGCGCGGGCGGTTGCGGTGGTCCGCCTTTTTTCTCAGAGTAGTCCGGGTTGGCGTTGTGGACGAGACGTTTCCACTTGTCGTAACTGCCGGAGCGGTAGAAGCTTAGCTGCTCAAGGCGTAGTACAGTGGCTTCCTGGCTGATTTTCAGTCTGCGCGAAGCCCAGCGTACGTCATCTTGGTCTGGGTCATTTGCAGGCGAGGAGGTGCCGAGAAGCGGCGCGACATAGCTGCGGGGCACAAGGAAAGCGCCAGCGAAGCGATTGCAAAGGCGCTCTGTCACATTTTCGCGCACGAACGGATCGGAGATACCCGACTTGCCCATGAGAACATGAGCTAGCTCGTGAATGAGGGTGAATAAGCGTCGTCCCCGAGTCTGCTGCATCGTGTTGATGACAACGACGGGATACAGAAAATGTGCGAGACAAAAGCCGCTTCCATCGGCATGCGGGAAGCTGTCATGAAGGACGAAAATGCCCTTTTCTTCGATCCTATTCCGGCAAACGTTGTAGAACTCGCGCGCGTCCTTCGCGTTTGACTGGTCCTCGATCGTGATGTTGAAAAAGCGACGAGCCGCAAGCGCGAACTCGTCAACGTCGTCGTTGTTGGTGGCTGTGAATGCAGGTAGCTGTGGTGCGCCGCGGACGCGCCCTTCGATAACCGTCCTTTGGATGCCCTCGGCAAAGTGGATGGCTTCTATCGTCTCGCGCGACTTGGCCCGGGGCGCCGGATTGGGCGATCGGAAATCTGGTAGCACATCGTGAAACTGAGGCGCTCGCTCCATGAAGAATATAAACGGAGGAAGCGCGAGCTCTTTGGCGATGTCATTTAAGATGCCTTGGCGCGGCTCTGGTTCGCGCTGGAGTTCGGACTCGAGTTGGGTAACACTGAGTCCGAGACGTTTCGAAAGTTGCTCCCGGGTGAGGGAACGGGCTCGCAAAACTTCGCGAAGAATGTTCGGATTGTAGGCCACGAATCGTCCTTGGCAGTGGGGCGCCTGACTATGAAATATGGGGACTTTTCTAGCTTGGTTCAACTAGGAGTTGGGCTGCACGTCGGTACCGCCCTGCTTCAGATGTACGGCGAGCTGGGGGTTGCGCCCTTGGTCCGGACAATTGGCCGTACGCGGAGCCTATTCCTTGCTCCTGACGGAGAACGGCCGCCCAAGGCTCTGGAAGAGGAACTGGACCGGCTCGAAAGCAGGTACGAGATCTTCAAAATTCGGCTCTTCCAAGAATACCGGAAATACGTTCGCATCAATTCGTTCGTTGCAGTGCTTCTGGCAATCGTCTTGGTTGCGATCGCATACAAGGCGCAGGACGATGTCATCGAAGGCTACGAATGGACCACGGTCGTGATGTTCGCGCTCTCACTACTGCCTGCGCCTTCAACCCTCGGCGCGCTTTGGGTGGATGCAAATCGCCAAGTGAAGCCGATGAAGGACGAGGCCGACGATCTCGAAAAGCGCGCTCTAGCAAGTGCGTAAGACGGGTAGAGCGCAGCGAAACCCATAGGATTACGGTGACAGTGCATTTAACTATCGCTCGGCAAAGAAGGCTTGCGAGTTGAATTCACTGTCACCGCAATTCGTTTTGAGATTCTACTTCTCTGGCCAAATCACACGATCGTAGATCGACTACTGCTCCTTTTTGAATAAATCCTGGAAGATGAGCTGGCCCCAGATGCGGTCGCGTGCGTGCACCAGCGCGCCACCCTCGTTGAGCTTTCCCAGCTTGACAGGTGCGAAGCCGAGTTGTTTGGCCAGGGCCGCCACGGGAACGGTCGCGTCCTCGTCGTCACCAGACAAAAAGACGACCCGGTGGCCGCCCTCGACGATCGGATCGGCGGCCAGCTTGGCCGCAACCAGATGATTGAAAGCTTTCACGAGCCTGGCGCCGGTGAACGCCTTCGCGACGAAGGCGGAGGACGGGAGACCGTCCAGCTCCTCAGGCGGAACTAACGCATTCATCGCGTCGATGACCGTCTTGCCTTTCCAGCTCGGCAGGGCCTTCGCAACCTCGCGATGCTCCCCGAAGGGGACCGCCAGGATGATCGTTTCGGCCTCGAGTGCTTCCCGCAGCGACTTGGCGACGACCGTGGGGCCGATCGCCAGAGCCTGCGGCGCCAACGTCTCGGGCGGCCGGCGGCTCGCGACTGTTACCTCGATGTTCTTGCGGGCGAAGGCGTGGGCGAGGGCCTGGCCGACCTTGCCGAATCCTATAATTGCGTAGCTCATCATGCGTCTCCGATTTTCAGATGGCCGAGAAGCCGCCGTCGACAGACAACTCCACTCCATTCACGAAGCTCGAATCGTCTGAGGCAAGAAACAGCGCGACCGCCGCAATTTCCTCAGGACGACCCATCTTTCCCCGCGGGATCAGGGATTCGAACATCCGCTTCGCCTCCTCGGTGAGAACCTGGTCCTGCATCGGTGTGGCGATCGGCCCCGGGCTCAGCACGTTCACCCGGATATTCCTGCCCTTCAGTTCGTTGAGCCACGTGCGTGCGAATGAGCGCAACGCCGCCTTGCTCGCCGCATACACGCCGTAACCAGGAAAACCTTTCACCGATGCAACTGACCCGGTCATGAAGATCGATCCGCCATCGCGCAACAGCGGCAAGGCCTTCTGAACCGTGAACAGCGTGCCGCGCGTATTCAGGCCGAAGGCAGCATCGAAATGCTGCTCGGTGATCTCGCCCAGCGGGACGGCTTCGCCGATGCCGGCGCTTGCGTACAGGACGTCGATCCCGCCCTTGTCCCGCTTGACGGTTTCGAACAGGCGGTCGAGGTCGTCGAGATTGGCCGCGTCGCCGCGCACGCCGGTCACGTTCCGGCCGATCAGGCTGACGGCCTCGTCGAGCGCCTCCTGCCTTCGGCCCGTGATGAAGACATAGGCGCCTTCTTCAACGAACCGCCTGGCGCTCGCCAGCGCCATACCGCTCGATCCACCCGTGACGACTGCAACCTTACCTTCAAGCTTTCCCATGACTTTTCCTTTGAGACTCCGTCTTTGGTCGTTCGGGGAGGCCCCCGACGAGCTCGACATAGGTCCGCCGGCGTCAGGCGTTGAGTGCGGAAGCGCGCACATCGGTGGTGCGAAATCGATCCGGCTGGACGATTGACGCCAGCCGCGACGATCGCTGTCCGCCGTTCGGAATTGGGCCGCGCTTGGCGGCATGGGCTATCATCACCGCCCGTGCTACCCACATGCGAGATGCTGTTCGATGTGTTGGACACGGGCATTGGAACGCGCACCCCTGCGGTGCAGGATTGCACCATGATCGACTGGGACGACGTTCGCTACTTTCTTGCCGTCGCGCGCGGAGGCTCGGTGCGGGCCGCCGCCGAGCGCCTCGGGGTGAACCACTCGACCGTGCTGCGACGCGTCGCCCAGCTGGAGGAACGGCTCGGTGCGCTCATGTTCGAGAAGCTGCCTTCGGGCTACCGCCTGACGGCTGCAGGGGAGGAGGTCCTCGAGCTCGCGGACCAGATGGAGGCGTCGTCGCACCAGCTGGAGACGCGCGTGTTCGGCCGCGACCAGGGCGTGCGAGGGCTTCTGCGGGTGACGCTGGCACCGCCGCTTGCGACACACCTGCTCATGCCTGATTTCGCCGATTTCGCGCGTCTGCATCCGGACATCGAGATGGACATCCTGTCGTTCGGCGAGCTGGCAAATCTGACCAACCGGGAGGCCGACGTCGCGATCCGCGTCGTCTACGACCGCAAAACCCTGCCGCTCAATCTTCACGGCCTGAAGGGGCCGGAGCTGTTCGGCGGCGTCTACATGTCCAGGGATCGACTAGCCGCGTGGCGTGCGGGCGCGCCTGATCCTATCAGGTGGATCGTCATCAGCATTCATGGAATTCCGGATTGGGCCCACGAGGGTGAGGTTCGCACCGCCGAAGTTCCGTTCAGGGTCACAGATGCCGGAGCGCAGATCGTTGCTGTACGGCAAGGGCTCGGGATCACGACACTGCCGTGCTTCGTCGGCGATGCCGACCCCCTGCTGGTGAGGGTGCCGGGCACCGACCTGCACATGTACGGAACGCTCTGGCTTCTCACACAGGGGGAGACACGCAAGACGAAGCGTGTGCGGCTCTTCACGGAGTTCGTATCCCGCAGGCTCGCCGCGTACGCTCCGCTTCTCGCGGGGCTGTCCATATCGGGCGACTGATGTGCGTCAGGCCGCCGGCGACGCTTGCCGCAATCCGGTCGGAAGCCGAGCTGCGAACGCTCCAAGCGACATCGCGGCCTATGCGGAAATTGCCCTGAGCGTGGCCTTGCTGAGAGTTCGACGAGACAATCGCAGTCCGCCCGAGATGATGGCACTGCCAACTTCCAACTCAAGGCGAGAGTGTCTGGCTGCCGTTCGCACAATTGACGAGCTTTTGCGGCCAGTCGGGTGCCGACGCGGCGGATGTCCTCTGGGTCCGCTTGAGCCATTTGAGATAACTCGTCGCCGCCAGGATTGATGCTACGGCGAGCAGAATGCCGCCAACAAGATCGATCAAATAATGTGCGCCGATCACGGGGGTCGCCGCGATCATCAGGATATTGATAGTTGCCGCGATGCCACCCACGGCGCGTACCGGCCACAACGCCCACATGTAGAGCACGGCTGACGCGGCATGGAAGCTCGGGAATGAAACGATACCGGCCAGCTTGAAAAGTCCGAGTTCGCGCAGGCTTCCGTCACGCAAGGCCAGGATGTCCCGCAATTGTCCGGCATAGACCGATGTGTCGATGTTCGGGTACCGAGCCGGTGGCAGCTGCAATCCGTAGTAGGTGCCGATGGCCGGCACGAATACAGAGATGGCGATTGCGACCGCGAGCGCAACACTCATTGCGAGCACAAACAATTGCAGCCGTGCGTACTGCGCCGTGAGGACGAGTACAATGGGAATGCCGAGCAGTGGCCATTTGATCAGCCCATATGCGCGCGACAAGATGATCGCAAGCCATGGGTGGTCGTTGACGTACCGAATGATGGGCTCGGGATCCAAACCAAGTGCGCGATCCACAGAGAGCAGCGCCTGATCCTGGAGAGGATACCCTATTGCTCCCGCGACATAACTAAGCGGTCCTACGATGGCGCAAGTGAGAATGACCTGTCCAATCGTTCCGAGCGAGAAAAAGAGCTTCGGATCGGTGCGATCACCCCTGGTCAGCCGATGATGATAAGAGACAGCGAGCAGTGCCGCCGCGATCGCCAGCGTTGTGCCAAACGCGATCGGTTCGAGACGAAGATTGGTGGACGTCAGCCCTAACGCGAGCAGACTCCCCATAACGGCAATGATCAACCAGTTTGCGTTGAACAGCTGCCAGGCGGCTTGCGGATCCTCGTCGATTTTATGAGAGTTTCTCGGCGGCTCGGCGCTCCCCTTGACCGCCGTCATTCTTGCGTCGGATTTCATTCCCAGCGAACCTTGCAATCAAAACGAACCGTTGGTTCGCATGCGCGTCGTGATCAACCTAAAGTCGATTATAATCAGGAGTTGCGCAAGACGTATCGCACAATCGAAAGAAGTTTCAGGTTAACGGCGGGTGAACTAGAGCCATTATCCTCGTTTGTCGAGCGCCCATCAGGACCCATTCATAAAGCGAACCGACGACGAGGGCGGATTCTAGCGCAAAGCGAACCGGCATTGCTGGTGCGCCGCGCCGGGATTTGCCTTCGCGCGTGCTGTGCGGGCCATCATGACGGGCGCCGCCGCCGGCCTCTCGACCGAACTCGCGATTACGGTGATAGTGCACTCAATGTGCGAGGCTATCCGCTCTTTGCGCGTGGATGGGCGTCGGCCCGCTGGTCGCGGGCGCGGTCGCCGAGATGTTCGGCCTGCGCTGGCAGGCGATGATCCAAGGCCTCGCCTTCATGAGCCACCAGATCGGCAGCTTCCTCGGCGCCTACGGAGGAGGGGTTCTCTACGACGCGCTCGGCTCCTACACCATGGCCTGGCGCACCGGCGTGGCGCTGGGCTTGGCCGGTGGCATCATCCAGGTCGCGTTCGCGCTGATCCGGCCGTCGCAGCCGCCCGCGCCGGTGCTGCGGACGGCGTAGCTGGCGAGCCGGCCATCGCACTTCCATCGGCCGAAGACGTCGAGGGCGTTCAGCTTGCACATTCGCGTAGCAAGGTTGTGATTTTCGTATCAAGATTTCGGGCGACGGAGAGTGCGTCCGAATTGCCATAAGGCAGCAGAATACTCTCCATTTTGTCGTAAGAGACATGCACGCCATCGGAACGCTCATCAATGAGCACCGTGACTGGAGCGTAAGATCCAGCATCGGGCACGTGCTTGACCATTTCTTTCATGATGAGTGGATTGCCGATCACAAGCCGTATGATTTTAGGCGTCTTGGATCCGGCTTCGCGACGCAGAATGTCGCCCAAGTCAAATTCCGCGAAAAGCATAAGGTCCGTTCGGCCGAGGCCGCTTCGTACAACGCGCTCCAAATCCGGGAAGGAATTTGTCGCCCTCGTTTCCTTGAAAAATTCGACCATGTTGGGCTGCCCGACCGCCGACTTGAGCGCCGCCACAATAGTGTCGAATGATTTTAAGCTCGTGAGGCTGAAGCGCTCTACTTCGATTTTAGCGATTGTCATTTTGTCCTCTGTAACAACTCTCATGGATAAAGTGCGCCTGATCCCGTCAGAACGCGCCTTGTGTCATCGCGGGTCGGACATCCAGGAAAGTCCGGACGTGGCTGACGAAGATGTCGTGGTGCTGAAACAGCGCGCCGTGCCCTGAATCGGGATAGAGGACCAACTGAGCGTTACTCAGTCCCTTGAACATTGCGCAAGCGTTGTTCGCAGGCAGCATGGTGTCGTGGCTGCCGCTGACCACAAGAACGGGCTGGCGGATAGCGCGCAGAATGGCGTGCCCGGGATCAGGTGTGGCGCACCAGGTGATCAGCGCCTTGGCCTGTGGATCGGTTACCGCGTTGCCGTTATCGGTGTCCCGATCATCCTTGCGCACCTTGGTCCTCTTCAGGAAGGCCAAGCCGGACGACCGACTGGCGGATGAATTCGTGAAGAACAGCGGCAGGCGGGGGTCCGGCGCATCGGTTTGGGAAAACGCTTCCTGCAGAACCGCCAACAGGTGTTCCTCTCCGCCTTTCGGCGCGGTACCGACGAGTATGAGCTTGCGGACCAGCTGTCCGTGTTCGGCGGCGATCTGCTGAGCGACGCAGCCGCCGAGAGAAAAGCCAAGCAGGTCCACTTCGAGGAGGCCGAGCAAGTCGATGAAATCCACGGCGTCTCGTGCCATCGTCGCGACGTTGTCGGGCGTTTGACCGGTCGACCGGCCGACCCCTGCGTTGTCAAAGGCGATCACGGGGCGATCAGCGGCCAGAGCGTTGACGACGGCGGGATCCCATCCGTCGATGTTTCCCGAGAAGTGCTGCAGAAGAACCAGCGGAGTTCCAGTCGCGGGGCCGAGACGGCGATAGGCAAAGCGGATTCCGTGGCCTTCGATGTAACGGGTTGGCGCCGTTTCGAGTGTGAGGGCGTCCTGGTTCGCGATGTCGAGTTGAGTCATATCGTACTCCGGATGCTTGGCATGAAATGATCGAGCGGGTGACGCACGTAGCGCGGCGACCGAAACCTTCCTCTAGGATGTCGCTGGCGTTTCGCGCCATCGCGGTCCGAGGCGTTCCGCATTCCTCCGAGTGAGCGTGTGCGCTCCCGGCGCGACAGCGCCGGGAGCAGGTTCGTCACTTCGCGAGCGCGGCCTTCTCGATGACCTCAGCGACTTCCTTCGCATGGACCACGAGCGAGGCATGGCTGCCAGCGACTTCCGTCGTCTGAGCCTTCATCCTGGCTGCGAACAACTTCTGGACCTCGGGCGCGATGACTTTGTCCTTCGTGGTGATGACGTAGAACGTCGGCTTGTCGCGCCAGGCCGCAATGCTGACAGGCGCCTCGAACGCAGCGAGGCTCAGCGGAAGCTGCGAGTTGGCCAGGTGCTCGGCGATCTCAGGAGGAAGGTCAGCCGCGACGGCTGACGGAAACAGCTTGGGATCGATATACAGATTGCCCTTCGCGTCGGGATGGATTGCCTTGACGCCTTCGGTCTGCGGGCCGTCTTTGGCCAGCAACGCCAGGGATTGACCGACCTCCGGCGCGAACGCGGAGACGTAGACCAGCGCCGAAACCTTGGGATCGTTGCCGGCTTGCGTGATCACCACGCCGCCCCATGAATGGCCGACCAGAACGGTCTTACCGTCCTGTTTCGCGAGCGCCTGCTTGGTGGCATCGACGTCAGCGGCGAGCGAAGTGAGCGGATTTTCCACGAGCGTGACGTTGTAGCCCTTCTTCGAGAGAATATCGGCAACGGGCTGCCAGCTCGTCTGGTCCACGAAAGCGCCGTGCACGAGCACGATGTTGTGGGCTGCTCCCTTGGGCAGCTCAGCGGAATGGGCGGGGCCGACCCATGCCGTTCCGGCCAGGAGTACGGTGGCGGCTGAGAGAAGGATATTTAGCATTGATCGTTCCTGTTGATATGTCGGACGGAATAGGGTCCGGGGGAATGGACAGGCGTTTCCTGCCTGGTCGCGGTTTCTTCCATCCGCCGTTGGCGAGATGGTTGCCGCACATGACGTCGGCCCGCCGCGACATGACCTAGTTCGCAGGCTTTTCGGACGGTAGGGATCAATCGTCCGGATGTTGTGTCCGACCGTCCACCGGACTAACTTCGGCGGCATGGACATCCTTGCCCAAGTGCTCGATCGCGTTCGTCTCGGTGGGACGCTGCTGTTCCACTTCGAGCTCGGCCATCCCTGGAATCTGGCGCTGCCGGCGCGTCCCTACGCGCTGTTTCACTATCTCAGTCGGGGCTCCGCGACCCTCGCGCTCGAACTCGGACAAGAAATCCAGATGACCGAGGGCGATTTTGTCGTCATCACGCGCGGCGAGCCCCATGTGTTTTATTCGGATCGCCGGGCCAAGCCTTTGCAGATTGTGGACCTCGATCGATCGTCGGCTCGTCTGGGCGTCGTTCGTCACGGCGGCCGTTCCAAGCCGCTCTCGACCATGATCTGCGGCAATTTCACCGTGTCGCGGCCCTCGTTCAGCAGCGTGCTGGAAATGCTTCCGCCCGTGCTTCTGTTGAAGCCGACGGCGGACGGTGGCTGGCTCGAAGCGATCCTGCGCCGCATGGTCAGCGAGTCCGCGCTCGAGCGTCCCGGCCAGCGCGTCGCGCTCTCACGACTGACGGAAGTGCTGTTTGTCGAGGTGCTCCGAAGCTGGATCGCGTCTCTCAGTCCCGGACAAGGCGGCTGGCTCGGGGCCATATCGGACCCGCATATCGGACCGGCGCTCAAGTTGATCCACGAAAACCCGGAGCGGCCCTGGACCCTGAGCGACCTCGGCCATCGCGTGGGGCTCGGCCGCTCGGTATTTTCGGCCCGCTTCACCAAGCTCGTCGGCCAGACGATGCATCGTTATGTGATCGAACGCCGGATGGCGGAAGCGGCGTTCCTGCTCGAAACCAGCGATGAGCCCATCGCACGGATCGCGAGCCAGGTCGGGTACGAGACAGCGGCGGCGTTTTCAAAACTCTTTCATCGACATCATGGCATGTCGCCCGGCCGCTACCGGACCGCTCAGCGCCTTGATGGACATCAAGGTCAACCGCACGGTTCGGAAGTGAACGTCTCCGATTGAACGTGCGTCAGTTGCTCCGCCGCGCTTTCGTCTCGCTCTCATCGCCGGTGCTCAATTGTCGCACCTTCGGTGTGAAGCATCTCACACGCACGCTTGCGTCAATGCTGCGATAGAGTACCTGTTGTGATTGAACGTGGTGAATTTAGTCGATTTGACACACCCGCCATTACATCAGCCTCAAATGAGCTGCACACGCCAGAACGGCATGTTGAAATAGCCTCCAATCGGCCGCTCGGCCGATGAGAGCTATGGAGACACTATGGCTGACAAACACGAACAGAGCATGGTTGGTACGTGGACCAAATCCACGTCGGCTGCGTGTGCGGACAAATACCCCGCCACTCTCACATTCTCGACCGGCACCTACCGCGGCATGCGCGGACCAGGGCAGGGCATGGTGTGGTGGGACGCGGGAATCTACCGTCTCGAAGATTCCAACACACTCGTCGTCGGGACGGCGACTGATGAACTTGTGACCTATCGCATTTCACTCAAGGCCGACCGATTTGAGTTTACGGATTCAGAGGGCTGTGTCGTGACCTATCGGCGCGCGTAGGACTGCGCACGCCACAGCTGACCGAAATAACGCGGCTGTACCCGCGAACGAGCCCGATGCTCACGTCGATCGTCTCACCCTTTCAACGAGGAGAAGACGACATGTGCAATTGCTCAGAGCATGAATCGAGTGGCAGCCTTTCCAAGATGACCGCGGCATCGGTCGAGCCCGCGATGAAGCCGCAAGTCCCCCTGTCGCGCCAGATCAGCTTCAGCGACGAGGAGTCCGGCGATCAGCCGGCCTCGACCGATCTGCAGCCGTTTCCGCCGTTCAGGCTCTGCAGGCTCGACTTCCGCGAAGGCTGCTACCAGATCAACTTCAGGCCGACCGCGGGCTTGGTGACCTTTGAAGGCACGCTGCGCGTCGATCGCTCGGCACCCGACGGCGGCGCCGACCATCTGATCGTCAGCGGCGATCTCTACTCGCGCCGGCCGGTGATCGGTCCGATCCCGCCGGTGGGGCCCGTGGTGCCGGTGGGCGACGCGGACGAAGATGAAGCGGCGGCGGGCTCGGGATTGACGAGCCTGGCCGGTTCGCTCAGTGCGCTCGATGACCCCCTGATTCCGTTTCCGATCCGCCGGCCGCGGATCCCCATCTTCCCCCGCGCGCGCTATCATTCCTATCTCAGGGTGACCAGCGTGTCCGCGCCTGTCGCGGTCCCGCCGCCGAAGAAGTGCGAGCTGACGATCACAGCCGAGCAGTTCAATTACACGCAGCCGCCGGCCGGCCAGTTCAAAGGCACGTTCCCGGCTTCGCCGTCGCGCACCGTGACGATGAAGCTTTCAAAGGTGCCGGCGCCGTTTCCGTTCTCCCTGACCGGCGGCCCGTTCTACCAGGGCCGGCTGTTCGAGGGCGGCGTGGACAAGGGCAGCATCACGCTCGCCTGGGTGTCGAAGTTCTTCCGCCGCGCCACGCTGGAGATCGACACGCTGGTCGGAGCCGTCCGGCCCGCGCCGGTGCCTGACGGTGCCGGTGGCACCGAGTTCTTCGACACGGTCTTTGCGAAGACCGGCTGGCAGCTGTCGGTGGTGCAGGACCAGCTCAACGTTCCGGTGCCATCAGGCGTGGTGGCGACCAATTGCTGGAGCTCAGCGGATCTGCATGCGCTGATGACGACCGTACGCAATCCCGCGACGAATCTGGACACCGAATGGCGCGTGCACATGATCGTGGTGCCCGCCAAGCTCGGCTGCTCGCGCGGCATCATGTACGACCAGATCGGCGTACCTCGCGAAGGCTGCGCCAGCTTCTCCGATGACGGCTATCCCGTCTCGGACTCCTCGAACTTCGGTCTCGCCGCGAACAAGAAGCAACGCGACGTGCCGCGAGCGTTCCTGCGCAGCGCGACCCACGAGCTGACGCATACGCTGAACCAGATCCATCAGGAGCAGGAGACGGCGGCCGACAACTCGATCATGACCACGACGCCGAGTGTCGCGGACGTGCTCGGCGGTCCCGCGACCGGCGCACCCGGCGTGTTCCCGGATCAGATCGCGCTCGCGCACAACACCAACGTCCGTCATCACCTCAACCACATGCCCGATCCGGTCATTCGTCCGGGCGGATGGCCGTTCGCAAGCTGGTTCCCGACCGGTGCGCCGCAAGCCGCCGACCGGCACGACTTCGAACCTTCCGAGCTGGCGCTGACGGTCACGGCCACGACCGACCGCGTCGCGCTCGGCCAGCCGCTGGATCTGACCTGGACCATGACGAACACCAGCGGCGTGTCGCTGCGCGCGCCGAACGACGTCAGCACCGAGGCCCTGTTCGCATCGATCACCGTCACCGACGGCGAGGGGCACGAGCGTCCGGTCAGGCCGTTCGTGATCCTGTGCGAGCACGCGAAGCTGGGCGAGCTTGAGGCCGGCAAGAGCATCACGGCGTCAGCCAAGGTGTTCTGGAGCACGGCGGGCTTCGCCTTCGAGAAGCCGGGCCGCTATCGCGTCGACGTCGCCGTGTCATGGTCGGCGCAGGGCGTGATGGTTGGCGTGCAGTCGGGCATCGACGTGTTCGTCGACTATCCGACCAGCGCGAGCGACAACCATTCGGCCAATCTCGTGCTGCATCCCGAGGTCGGCAAATGGGTGGCGCTCGGCGGCGATGCCTATCACCTCGGTGAAGCGTGCCGGCGATTGCAGGCGCTCAGCCAGACCGCAGGGCCGTCAGGTGCGCGCGCTGCAACGGCTGCGGCCGGCGACGATACGACCGCGCCGCGCGCGATCGACGGTTTTGCCGACATGCTGCCCGATCGCGCCAAGCTCGCCAGGTTGCGTCCCGAACTGTCCGCCGAGACCGGCGGCCGTACGCCACGCGGACCGGCGCGAGCAGCCGCCCCAGGCCGCAAACGCGCGGCGAAGGCAAAGGGGCGCGCTGGGCGAAAGCGGTAACGGTTTCGCCCAGAGCCTGGTGAAGACCATCGGTGTCATGGACGAGCGCACCTGCGACTGTGTCGTCGCAGGTGCGCCGTCACCTTCACCGACGGCGACGCGAAAGCGCGACTCTTTGGCCACGGGAAAGGAAAACGAAAACGTGGAAAGGGTATCGCTGCAACGAAACGGTGGCGGCCGGCCGCATGATTGATCAAGTCTCGGCAGACAGAGCGCCGGACATGATCTCAGGTGATGACCCCATGGACTCGCATCCCCATATTCCAGCGCCAGTCGCAACGTGGCTTGAACGATGGCGTCTGGTTCCGGACGGGGCACTGCTGGCCACCCATTCCAGCTGGGTCCTGCCGGTCCGATACGAGGGCCGGCCCGCAATGCTCAAGGTTGCCCGTATTCCCGATGAGGGGGCGGGCTATCGCCTTCTCACCTGGTGGGACGGTCAGGGCGCAGCCAGGGTCTTTGCCTCGACTGCGGACGCGCTGCTGATGGAACGGGCCTCGGGAGCCGGTGATCTCGCGCAGATGGCTTGGTCGGGCCGGGACGAGGAGGCATGCCGGATCCTCTGCGACACGGCGGCGCGGCTGCACGCGACGCGGTCTGGCCCGCTTCCCGACCTGCACCCGCTGGAAGACTGGTTTCAGCCGCTCTTCCAGCTCGCCCCGGACCACGCGGCACTCGAGCCCGCCGCCGACATCGCCCGCCAACTCCTGGCCGCGCCACGCGCCATCGGTCCGCTGCACGGCGACCTGCACCACGAGAATGTGCTCGACTTCGGTGAGCGGGGATGGCTGGCGATCGACCCGCATGGGCTCGTCGGCGAACGAACATTCGACTATGCCAACATCTTCACGAACCCCGACCTCAGCGATCCCGGCCGTCCGCTTGCGACCCTGCCGGGTCGACTGGAGGCCCGGCTGGATATCGTGGTCGCCGTGACGGGACTTCAGCCCGAGCGGCTGCTTCGCTGGATCGTTGCGTGGACGGGGTTGTCGGCAGCCTGGTTCATTGGCGACGGCGACGAGCAGGGCGCCGCCATCGACCTGACCATCAATACAATAGCTCGCCGCCTGCTCGACTAGCCTCGGCGCGCGAGTGCTCGCTCATGACGCGCACCCGCGCGAGCGGCCGCGCCAGGACGCAAACTTCACAGACGAATGACAGCAGTGTGAAATTCTCCATCGCTGCCGCGCTGTTTCATCTGCGCTCAGTTTCAGCATGATGTGATCTCGCTTTAAGCGTGTATTGTTGTAGGCTATCGCGCAGGGGCTGGCTCGCGTCCAATATCGGTTGTTCGAAGCTCCCGACCGTCGATCTACGACCAGCAGGGAGCAAATCATGGCCTGGCCTACGCTTGCCGAACTCGTCTCGAACTTCGCGCCGATCCTTCATCTCGACAAGGACGAGGTCAATCTGCCCTCGTCGACCGACTGGTACATCGGCCAGGTCGGCTATCAGGCCGCCGGCGGCATCTATTCCGGTCCCGGTCAGTGGAATTGGGGGACGGCCGAGCAGAGCAGCCCCGACGACTATCTGGTCGCGCCGCAGGCGATATGGGCCTCGCTGATGAAGGGCTATATCCCCACCGCCACCAGCTATGTTCACGTCCTGCCGGTCGACGACCGCACCGACATGGTCGATCTCCAGTACTGGCTGTTCTATCCCTACAACGGGCAGGAGACCTTCGAGGTCACCGGTTGGACCGGCAGTACCGGTCAGGCGCTGATGCCGCTCTCGATCCATTGGGGCGACTGGGAATGCGTCACGGTGCGCGTCAATATCGACCAGCAGGTCCTCGGCGTATTCTTCTCGCAGCATTCGGGCGGACAATGGTGCTCGCCGAACGACGGCTTCCTGTCGCTCAGCGGTACGCACCCGAACGTCTATGTCGCGAGCGGGTCGCATGCCAACTATCCGGCCGCGAGCAACAGCACCTATGAGATCGGCGGCGTCGACGTGTGGGACGTGCGCTTCGCGGTGGCCGACTACGCGCGCGGCGGCGGTCCGACCGTCAATCTGTCCGCGCCCAATCCGCCGGTCGTGATCCAGAACGATGCGCAGGCGATCCTTCCCACGCCCGTCACCTCGCCACCCTGGCTCGCCTTCAGGGGACGCTGGGGACAGCCGATCGAGCCCACGCTGACCGACGCGGAGATAGGCTCATTGGTCGCCGCCGCCGCCAGCGGCATGCAACTGAACGTGCTGGTCGAGGACGCCGTGCAGTACGTGGCAGGCTCGACCACGCTGCAGGCCTGGCTTTCGGAAGTGATCCTGCCGATCGCGAAGGGCGACCTGACCGGCCCAACGGGACCATCGCAGAAGGGCTCCTGGGCCGTCACGCCGACCTTCCTGCCGTTCGGCACCGACGCGCCGATCGCTTCGAGCGTCAGTCTCGTTCCGGTGGCGCTCGCGACGATGCCGGGATCGCAAATCCTCTGCATCGGAATGGGGAGTCCCTTGCCCCCGGCGATGCGTGCGTGGAGCCTCAATCAGGGTAAATGGTCCAGTGCGAAGTCGCCTACCATGAGCCCGTTCGGCGGACTGGCCGCCTGCGCGACGCCCTCGGGCGGACTGGCGCTGCTCGGTCTGGGCAAGACCAGCCTTCTCGCCTTCATCTCGTCCTCTGGGGCGTCCGGAGGGCCGTGGAGCGCAGCGGGGCTCTGGCCCGCACCGCCGGCCACGACCGGGGCCAGCATCGGCCAGCTCAACGGCGTCTGGTATATTGCCTGGGGCGGCGCCGACGGCAGCATCCAGTATCTCAGCACGACCGACTGGGTGCATTTCGGGTCTCCGCAAAGCGTGATGATTCCCAGCGTCGACGGCCCGGTGCCTGCGACGATCGCGGGCGGTGGGCTGGTGGCGCCTGCGGTGGAGAGCTGCGGGGGCGCGCTGGTGATCGTGGCGCCGATCGCCGGTCTCGAAAAGGGGATGCCGACGGTGCTCGGCGCCTATGTGTCGTCCGACGGTTCGAACTGGACCGGCCCCAATCTGCTGCCGAGCATGTCGCTCTGTTCGAACACCAGCGGCGCGCTCGCCGCAGGGCCGAACGGGACGCTCTATTGCTTCTATGCCGACAACAACAAGAAGGTGCGTTACTCGGTCACCAGCGACGGCGCGGACTGGAGCGATTCAGGCACGATCGCTGGCGCGTTCACCCAGCGGACGCCTAGCGTGGTGCCTTGGCAGGGCGGCTTTCTTGTCGTGCATCCCGGCAAGTCGTCACCAACGGTGTACTGGAACAGCGCGACCTTCGAGTAAAGCGCGGCGGGATCACTGCACGGCCCCCCGGCGCAAACGCGGGATGTAGACGGCGCTGTCCCATGATACGCCGACTACATCGTCGCCTCCGGAGCCCGCCTTCATGCCCGCTGCAACCGCCCCCAACCAACAGCCCGCGACCGCAACCGAGACCGACCCCGAAGCGCTCGGCTGGATGCGCGGCTTCCCGCCAGCGCCCGAGCGCACGATCACCTTCCAGAACGGCTCCTTCCGCAGCTTTCCCGAACTGCGCTGGGCCTGGAGCAACGTCCGCCAGTTGGTGCCGACGGTGAATGTCTGGCGCGGAGCAGGGCCTGCGTCGGTGCTGCCGCGTGAGGACCACGACATCGGCGCGGTCGCCTCGACCACCATGGACGGGCGCCCGATGACGTTCGCAAAGATGCTGGAGGAGACCTACACCGACGGCATCGCGGTGCTGCATCGGGGCAGGCTGATCTATGAGCGCTATTCTGGCGTGTTGAAGCCGCACAAGCCGCATATCGCGATGTCGGTGACGAAATCCTTCACGGGCGTGCTCGCCGGCATTCTGGTCACCGAGGGCAAGATCGATCCGCAGGCGCTCGTGCCGGATTATGTGCCGGAGCTGAAGGCCAGCGCGTTCGGCGATGCGCGCGTGCACGAGGTCATGGATATGACCACGGGGCTCGAATACACCGAAGTCTAACCGACAAGAACTCCCACGTGTGGGGCTTGCGGCGTGCCAACGGCATGGCGCCGATTCCGCCTGACTATGACGGTGCGACCAATATCTTCGATTTCCTTGCCGCGCAGAAGAAGCAGGGCGAGCACGGCAAGGCCTTTGCCTACAAGACCGTCAACACCGATGTGCTCGCCTGGATCTGCCGGCGCGTCAGCGGCATGACGTTGTCCGACCTTCTCTCCGAACGCGTCTGGACGCCAATGGGCGCGGAGGAGGACGCGCATTATCACGTCGATCGCATCGGCACCGAGAGCGGTGGTGGCGGCCTCTCGACCACGTTGCGCGATCTCGCCCGCTTCGGCGAGACCATGCGCAATCATGGCAGCTTCAACGGCCGCCAGATCGTCCCGTCACAGGTGGTCGAGGATATCGCGCGCGGCGGCGATCCCGAGAAGTTCAAGCCGGCCGGCTACACCACGCTGCCCGGCGCGTCCTATCGCAACCAATGGTGGGTCACGCACAACGCCCACGGCGCCTATATGGCGCGGGGCGTTCACGGCCAGGGCATCTACGTCGATCCCAAGGCCGAGATGGTGATCGCGCGCTACGCATCGCACCCCGTCGCGGGCAACGCCGCCAACGACCCCGTGACGCTGCCGGCCTATATGGCGCTGGCGAAGGAACTGATGGCCGGCGGGTAGGGCGTGGCGGGGGCTGATGGCGTAGATTAGCCGAAGGCGTAATCCACCACCTTTCATCGAGCCGCGTTGAAGATGGCGGATTACGCTTCGCTAATCCGCCCTACGGGGCCGACGAATTCGCGACAACTTCCAAACCGCAAGATCGGTCGAGCAAATGATCGCCGTCAGCGGCTATCTGGAGCCGCCACGGAGGAGGGACGATGAAGGCGGCGCTGCAAAACTATCAGGACCGGATGCGGCGGGTGCTGGACCATATCGACCGGCATCTCGACAGCGATCTGGACCTGGAAACGCTGAGCAGCGTTGCGGCCTTCTCGAAATTTCATTTCCACCGGCAGTTTACGGCGACCTTCGGGTTGTCAGTGCATCGCTATGTCCAGCTGGCCCGTATGAAGCGCGCTTCCTACATGCTGGCCTACAGTGACGCCCTTGGTGTCACTGACATCGCGATGGACGCCGGTTACGATGCACCGGACGCCTTTGCCCGCGCCTTTCGGCAACGGTTCGGGCAATCGCCGTCGTCGTTCCGCAACTCTCCCGACTGGGAGCCGTGGCTTGTGGCCTTCGGGCCTCTCGACAAAGCGAGGAGCAAGCTCATGAAGACCTTTACCACTGACGACGTGACGATACGCGATGTGCCCTCCACGAGGGTGGCGATCATGGAGCATCGGGGCGACCCGGCGACGCTCGGCGACACCATCCGGCGGTTCATCGCGTGGCGAAAGAAAGCCGGCCTGCACCCCAGGACAAGTCCGACCTTCAATGTCTGGCGGTCCGAACGCCGTCCTTCCTCGCCCGCCACTTACAGCACGGACCTCTGTGTCGGGACCGACCAGCCGATCGAGGCGAACGGCGAAGAGATCAAGGCCGGCGAGATCCCCGGCGGACGCTGCGCGGTGCTGCGTGTCGTCGGCTACACCGACAATCTGGAACCCGCCGCGCTCTACCTTTATCGCGACTGGCTTCCGGCCAGCGGCGAGGAAGCACGCGACTTCCCGATCTATTGCCAGCGGCTGAGTTTCTTCCCGGAGGTGCCGGAGCATGAGACGGTTGCGGACGTGTTCCTGCCGCTGAAATAGCGCCCTCCGACGGCGGACGAACTGGCATCAATCAATATCGCGCGCTCCACGCGTCGTACGGTCTGCCCGAAGCGCCAGGCACAGAGGCACGGTCTCATTAATATAAGAGTTGACTTATATTAGTGAAGGCCGATACTCGCCCTTGCGCGAAACGATACGGAGGGATGCAATGGAAATCGACGTCGCCAGGGTCTTGGGGCTTGTCACGCGTTCGGTGAAGAATTTCGAGAAGGATGGAAAAGCAGCCAGCACGGTGACGCTGACGCGGCTTTACGAGACCAGCGTCGACGATCTCTGGGACGCCGTGACCAGCCGGCAACGCATTCCGCGCTGGTTCCTGCCGGTCGAGGGAGACCTCCAGCTGGGCGGAAGGTACCAGCTGAAGGGGAACGCGGGCGGCGCCATCACGGCATGTATGCCGCCGACGCATTTTGCAGCGACGTGGGAATTCGGCGGCGGGATGAGCTGGATCGACGTCAAGCTGGCAGCAGAACGAGATCAGGCGCGTCTGACGCTGGAGCACACCGCAATCATCGAGGACCATTGGAATCAGTTCGGTCCAGGTGCGGTGGGTATCGGTTGGGATCTCGCCATCGCGGGATTGGAGCGATATGTTGCGACCGGCGCATCGGTCGACCACGAGACGGCCGAGGCTTGGATGGGCTCTCCTGCCGGCAAGGAATTCATGACGACAAGCGGTGAATATTGGTGCGCGGCGCATGTCGCGAGCGGGGTCGATCCTGATACGGCGAAGCAGCGCTCCGACCGCACCATCGCCTTCTATCGCGGCGAGATGCCGCCTGACGTCGCACATCCGGGCACAGGAAGCTGATGCACGTCTTCGAGGTCCTCGCCGATCCCGTGCGCCGTCGTATCCTCGAGCTGCTCGCCCCGGGGGAGATGGCGTCCGGTGAGGTCGTTGAAGCGATCGGGGCCGAGTTCGGGATCACGCAGGCGGCCGTGTCGCAGCATCTCAAGGTGCTGCGCGAGAGCGGCTTTGCGACGGTTCGGGCGGAGGCGCAAAGACGACTCTATTCGGTCGACGGCGCGGGGCTTCGGTCGGTGGATGCCTGGATCGGTCAGTTCAGGAATTTCTGGGAGCCGAAGCTGGACGCGCTGGCGACGGAGATCGCGCGCGGCAAACGGGAGCGCCGTCACGCGCCGATGACCAAACGGAGCGGGAAGAGGGCGTGAGCTCCATTGGTAGGATGGGTAGAGCGCAGCGAATCCCATCAATACCGCGCGTTGAACCCGATGGGTTTCGCTGCGCTCTACCCATTCCACACGCTCATCTTCCCAGCGCCATCGCGATGCGCGAGGCCAGAAGCTTGACCATGAGACCGGGCGGATAGCTTCGATAGCTCGGCACATCGTCCGCCGAGTTGCAGCAGGTCGCGATAACCCTGTTGGTCGGCGAAATGTCCTTGAGCTTATGAGACTTCAGGAGCTCGGCTCCCTTGGAGCATGCGAAGGAGCATGCGAAGCGGTCCTTGCGATAAAGCACATAGGCCGTCCCGCCGCCGGGATCGCGGACGGCAGGCGCATTCGGCAGAGCCTCAAGCTGCGCCGCACCCTTCTGGCAGTCGTCGCAATAGCAGGCGGCGCTGACAATCGGCTTGCCGAGCGCTTTGACTTCGACGCTGCCGCAGGCGCACGACGCGATCATGACGGGGGAGTGGGTCATCTGCCTGCAATCACCATGGGGTTGTTCTCGCCGTTGCGGAACTCTGGCGTTACGCGGAAGCCGGTACGCGCAGGTTCCTCGCATCATACGGCAAAGCACGCAAGCGAAAGCGGTGACACCGCTTTGCTGCGGTGTCTCCCTCACCCCCGCGACATCTTCTCGAACTGCTCGATCAACCGTTCCGCGCTTTCGATATCAGCGCGTTTTCGTCCCGCGCGTTCGCTTGTCATCAACGTGAACGCGCGTTTTGCCGGCGGCGACCGGGCGGCCCTTCACGTGATCGATGAAGGCTCTCAGTTTCGGCATCGTTTGATGGCGGCTCGGATAGTAGAGAAACACGCCCGGCGCCATTGGCGCGAAAGACTTCAGGACCTGTACGAGCTTTCCCGTCTTCACCAGGCTGGTGGCGATCGGCGCGGGCACTTGCGCAAGTCCCATGCCTTCCACGGCGGCGCCAAGCATGGTGGGAAAGTCGTGGGCAATCAGCGGCCCCGAGACGATCGCTTCGACTGTCTTGTTGCCATCGACAAGAGACCAGGGCGCGATCGATCCGTTGCTGCGGCGAATGCGCAGGCATGCGTGCTGACGCAGGTCGTCGATACGCTCGGGCCGCCCGTGCCGGCGTAGATAGTCGGGGCTGCCGACGACCATGAACGGGAAAGGGGGCGTCAGCCGCACCGCGACCATGTCGGTGGCGATGAACTGGCCCATCCGGACGCCGGCATCAAACCCCTTGGCCGCGAGGTCGACCAGTTCCTCGCCGGCGGCGATCTCCACTTCGACCTCGGGATAGGCCTGGCAGAAGGATGCGATCAGCGGCTCCAGCAGGATCGGTACCACCGCGCGCGGCACGGTGAGGCGCAACAGTCCAGTCGGTCGCTGCCCAAGATCGCGCGCAACCTCGCTTGCGGCGACGAGCTCCTCGAAAGCGGGCTTTGCGCGCGAGAGGAACCGCGCGCCGGCCTCGGTCAGGCCGACACTGCGTGTCGTGCGAATGAACAAAGCTGCGCCGACACGCGCCTCGAGCGCACGGACCGCCTGGCTGATGGCCGATGGCGTGACGCCGAGCTCCGCGGCTGCCCGGCGGAAACTGCGGTACTGAGCGACACGCAGGAACGCTTCCACGCCATCGAGCGCGCCTTGTCTGACTGTGAAGTTCTGCTTCATAGCCCATCAACATTATCCCGAATAGTCGCTCGCGCCAATCGATCGTATGTCTCGCTCGCAGATCGGAAGCATCGCTGATGGCGGACATCTGCGACGTCAGCGCGATCTCAGAGAACAACGGAGACCGTCGTGCTCCGGGAAACGAAACCGATGAAAGTCATCCGTAAATTTGTCGTCATGCTCACCCTAACCCTGATGGGAGCGACTTCCATGACCGATCCATCCGTTGCCCAAACACAAACCATCTCACAAGCCATGTCGCCCACAACCACCGGGGTGATGGTCATCCTGACCGTGAAGGCGGGCGTCACGCGCGAGCAGGTCATGGCCGTCATGCCCGCTGAAATCCAGCAGACGGTGCAGCTCTATCTCAATGGGAAAATTCGCGAGTGGTATTCGCGTGGCGATGGGCGCGGAGCGGTCTTCCTCGTCGATGCCGGGGATGTCGCCGGGGCGCAGGCGATCATGGAGGATCTCCCATTGGCCAGGCAAGATCTGATGGACCACGAGTATATCGCAATCGGTCCGCTTTTGCCGCTCCGCTTGCTCATGGCCAATCCCGAGCGTCGGCAATAAGGGCGAGACTCGGGGAGGGCGGCCGATGACCACCGTGCTGCTCCCGCTGCGATCGTCCCGCCGCTTCGGGCTTGGCATGGCCTGCTTTGGCCCGTCCCATTCACGGCAGTATGGACCTAGTTGCTCTACGCGCTAGTCGCGATCTGATTGGAGGCCAAAATGACGACAGAATCGCTGTTCCAGATACATCTTGTCCTCGGTTATGTCGCGTGGCTGCTCTGCTTCGGCACGTATGTCTGGCCCTGGCTCAGGTCGATGGACGGGCGCGACGCGCACCGTGCCATCGCCACTCTGCACAGCTTCCGCTTCTTCGGGCTCGTCTTCATCCTTCCTGGCGTCGTGAGTCCGGACTTGCCGGCTGGATTCGCGGTGTTCGCCGCCTGGGGCGACTTCGCGACCGGGGTGCTGGCCATGCTGGCGCTTCTCACGGTGAGGATACGCACGCTCTTCTGGCTGTTCGTCGTCGCCTTCAATCTCGCGGGCACGGTCGATCTCGTCGTCGACTACTATGACGCCATCCAGGCCGGCCTTCCCGCGCATGCGGAGTGGCTTGGCTCAACCTACGCGATCCCGATCATCTACGTGCCGCTGCTGATGATCACGCACGTCTCCGCATTCTATTTTCTGGCACGCCCTCGGCTCAGCGCCGATGCCGCGGCACTGGCCGGCGCGGGCTGAAACGAACCGCTAAAGTAGTAGTACCCTCCGACAGAGGCCTCGCCCTCCCTACCAATCGGCGGCTGCCTCGAACAGCCGTTGGCGCATGAAGGCAACGCGCGGCCGTTTGCGTTCCGGTCGGCGTATGAACCGTGAGGATTGAGGCGATCAGGTCACGCAACGGCCGGGCTGCAGAAGCCTTGCGACTTCCGTGAGTGCGCTGACCACAGGCTCGCAGGCAAGTGTCGGCTTACGGCTCTGATTTCGCAGCAGCGTCGGCGGCTTGGTGGTGCGGGCCTGCGAAGACGGAATACGTAGCAAGACCGAGGTATCGGCGAGATCGTTCAAGCGCAGCGAAACCGTTTTCGTCGGAACTGCGAAAGGCTTGCGGCCGGTAAGATGATCTGCCTTGCCGGCACGATTGACGATGTGGCTTGACTGTTCGGAGACCGCCTGCCAGCGGTTTACGAGGTCGTGACCCGAAGCGTACTGCACTGCACCGAGCGTCAACGCGGTCGCGACAGCGCCTAGAAGAGCTTTGCGAATCTGTGACATGGCTTCGCTCCTCGCCCCACGGCGATTGTCGTTCCCTACGCAGCGCCCCCTCGGCCCATCGCTTCCTGTGGTCGCTTTCTAATGGCCGGCGGTTTCACCATTCCTTCGTGAACGCCGGAAAATGGTTTCATCCCGGCAGGTTTTGTTTCGTCGCATTGAAGGAGGTCTTGGTTCCCGCCTGCGCACAGCGGTTACGTCCGCGTTGGGTCACAAGCCGACATCTGAGCAAAGACCACAAAGCGTCCGCCAGGGGCCCACAAGCGGAAATGAAACGCTGCTCAAGAATAGAATTTCCGATGGGGAAGTCGAACGCCCAAAACGTTGCAACGCATCGGCGTCGTTGGGGTGGGTGACACCGATCTCATCTCTGTCTGATTTTCCGCTCCAAGCGCAGCGTATGCTCACGCAGGGAATCGTAAATCGGCGCATTACCCAACAGCGTGGGCAGCAGCATCGCCATGAAGCAAGCTCCCAGCATCGGCAGCAGCATCGTCACGTTACCGGTCATTTCAGCGACGAGAACGATGCCGGTCACCGGCGCGCGCACAACGCCGGTGAAGAGAGCGGCCATGCCCACCAAAGCAAATGCTTCCGGCTGGATAGAGAGCGCCGGGAATGCAAGACGGCAAGCCGCCCCGAACAGCAACCCAGACTGGGCTCCCAGCACGAGCAAGGGTGCGAACAGGCCGCCGGGCGTGCCGGCAGCGTATGAGAGAGCGCCGAGCCCGAATCGGATCAGGAATGCGCCCCCCAGGATCCCGACACTCTCGTGGCCGATCAGCGCCCGCTGCGTGATCTGATCTCCGCCACCGACCAGTTCGGGCGCGAACCAGGCCAACATGCCGACGCTTGCGCCGATCAATCCGGCGCGTAGCTCGATCGGTAGCCCTCCAAATCGGTCGCGAACTGCGATGGTCGCGAGCAGGGTGCGATTGTATGCGACGGCCAGCAGGCCTGCGATGCCACCCAAAGTAAGGAACAGCGGGGCGGACTCAGCGCTGGGATAGCTCAGCGGCCCGATGTGAAAGTCGGGCGCGTCACCGAGAAGCAGCCTTGCGACCGGGATCGCCGTCGCCAGTGCTGCAAGGGCGGCGATGGCAACACGGTGTTCGAACCTCTGCACCAGTTCCTCCAGCACGAACACGAGCCCGGCAATCGGCGCATTGAAGGCCGTTGCAAGGCCGGCGCCGGCGCCGGCCGCCAGAAGCACTCGCGAGTCCGCCCAACACAACCGGCAGACGCGCGCAGCGAAAACCGCGATACCGGCGCCCATCTGGACGGTCGGCCCCTCACGGCCCAGCGCCAGCCCGGAGCCGATCGCCAGTATTCCGCCGAAGAATTTCACTGGCACCAGGCCAAACGGAGCCGGCGGGATCTCTTCGCGCAGAACAGCTTCGACATGCGGAATGCCGCTGCCCGAAGCGTGTGGCGAGAATTGCCGCACCATCCACGCGGCAACCAGGGTCGCGACACCGCACGCGCCGACGACAGTCAAGAACCCCCAGATTGCGTGGCCATGGGCCCAGGCGATCATCGCATCGCGCAGACGATCGGCATGCGCGAGCAAAAGCCGGAAGATCGCCCCAACACATCCAGTCGCCGCTCCTACGATGAGAGCCATCGCCGCGAGCCCCAACAGGCTGCGACGTTCGTCTGCGACTTGCCGGTCGTCGTCAGGGTTATGGTCCACGGCTGGTCGATGATCCCGAGGCCTTTGCAAGGGATAATCTTTGCCAAAATCACTGGCGAATGTCCCGGAAAAGAATGCTTCCAACTTGACCGAACAACTGCCCCTCCGACCGATATGCTAGGGACCTCACCGCACGTCCCAACGATAAGGTGCGCCGAACCAAGGCCCCGCTTTGGGTCACAGGCTGACTTCGACAACCTGCTTGACCTGGTTCTCTTATCTCCTGAAAGCAGACATTGCAGCCCTCTGAGCAGAGGTTAGCCACGGGCCAAAAACAGACAACTGAAACAGCCGCGACCTGATCAGCCGCAGATGCGCACGCGGCGCTCGCGCCAGCCATGCCCGTCCCAGAAGCGCTGGGTTATCCAGTGGCAGGGCGGGATCGGCTCTCCAACCGGGGCATCGACATAGCCCGACCAGTACGGATAGCCGCCGGGTCCGGGATAAGTGCGCGGATACGGATTGCCGCCGGGGCCGTAATCATAGCGCGGACCAGCATAAGCGGGCGAGGCTGCTGAAACGACCAAAGTCGCGACGGCAGCGAGAGCCAACAACGTCTTCCTCATGGTGATACCTTTCCAACGCTGCGAAGGCTGCAAGACGATCGCCGAGCAATGCAGCGTCAGCGTCGACAAGCTGAAATGTCAAGGAGAGTGATCTCAGCAAGGCTATTGTCTGGCGACCTCCTCGGATGTCGCCTTCGGGTCAAAATGCGAAGAACACAGAGTGAGCAAGGTCAGTCCGCTCTACCCCGCCAAGCGGACCTCAATGAAAGGTGTCGTCACTTCGCTGATGGGCCAGAAGGCGACGTTGGCTCCCGCCGGGCAAGCACTCGATGCGCGACGGCGAGCCGCTCGTGAAAGCCGACCCGCCGTATGCCGCTTGATGCAGCCCGTCAGCCAATGGCTTCACGGGACGTCGCGATATTACCCACCGCTCCCCTTGATATTCGGCAGGTTTTTCATGTCGAGCATCGGGACCGGGTTTTCCGGGCGCTGCAGATCCGGTCTCCAATCGTTCGAGGCTCCGCCCGGCTTACGCTTGATGCTTGGATAGTCGGCAATCGATTTGTTGAATTCCATCACGACCGGGAAGATTAGTGCCAAGACCCAGCCGTTGTCCTGTCCGGTGTACTTGCCCGGCGACTGCAATGGCATACGTGCCGACATCGCGCCGTTGAAAACCATGTCGTATTTCTCGAATGGGTCCATGGTCAGATTGTAGACCGAGCCAATCGCGCCGAGATTTTGCTCCGGACCGAGCCAAGTGTCCTTGGCCGTCCAGAGATACTTCCACGCGATGCTGAGATCGGGGTTGGTTGGATCACCGCCGACATCCGCCCGCGCTCCCATGAAGCTTTCGCCGTCGATGTAAATCCACGACCTTCGTGCCGAGTGCTTCGCGCGGCCGAGGATGTACTCGCTGTTGTCGATGCTGTCGAAGTAGATTGGCCTGCCATTATCGTCGGTCCATGCGCCGTGCGGCGGCGGGCTCAGCCCGACCATCTTGGCGAGCGTTGCCCAGCAGTCGATATGGGACATCATTTCATGGTAATTTGCACCGGCGGGAATGTGTTCGGGCCACCACATTAACCCGGGTACGCGCCAGCCTCCTTCAAATGCTGAACCCTTTTCGCCACGGAAAGGCGTTGTGCCAGCATCGGGATAAGCATCCTGCCATGCCCCGTTGTCTGCCGTCACGATCACAATCGTATTCGGCGCTTCGGCACGGATCGCATCCATGACCCGGCCGATGTCGTCATCGAGTTCTATCACCGAGTCCGAGTAATCGCCCAACCGCGACTTCCCGGCGAATTTTGATGATGCGTTGGTCGGGTTGTGCATCTTCATGAAATTGACGTCCATGAAGAATGGCTTGGCGTCCTTGGCGTGCTTCTTGATGTAATCGATTGCGTAATCAGCCTGCCGGACGTCAAAATTGGCGAGGTAATCGTACGTAATGTACTCGCCTCTCTTCGCCGGTTGTCCAGCAACTCCCTCCCACTCGTACATGTTTACGACATCAAAATAGGCTTTCGCGATCTCTGGGTTGTACGAGGGAAACCATGGATGAAACCACTTGGACGTATCGGCATAGGTGTAGACGCCCGGATAGTATGCGGCGAACGCCTTCATCTCGTCGAACCCGTGCTCGATCGGGTAGGACTCCGGCTTATCACCGAGATGCCACTTGCCAGAAAAGTAGGTGGAGTAGCCGTTCTTTTGAAAAAATTCGGCTATGGTCGGCGTCTCCTTTTTGAGCGCATTCTCATCGCCCGGAGCGACCACGATGGAGAGCGCCGAACGGATCGGAATACGTCCGGTTATAAACGAGGCGCGGCCTGCCGTGCAGCTTGCTTGCCCGTACCAGTTCGTGAACGTCGCGCCTTCCTTAGCGATCCGGTCGATGTTTGGTGTTGGATGGCCGAGCGCAGCGCCACCCCCGCTATAGGCGCCGAAATCGTTCCATCCAGTGTCATCCGTCATTAGCATGACGACATTTGGCCGCTTCTGCTGCTGTGCGGTCGCTTGAGGTACCGCAACCAACATCGCGCCGAACAGTGCGAACATGCCGTGCGCAACACTCTTTCGGATACTCATGACTGCTTCCTCCGATTTCAAAGGTCGGTCACTTGTGCCAAACGAATGGATATGTCGCAGTCGTGCTTTTAGCTCTGCGCCACAGCGTGTTCAACGTGCGATTGTTTGATTTAGATCAAGACACCGATTGTGACGGGTCTATGCCGCTTGCTAGGCGTCGCTCCACGATGTCCGCTGCGGGTCAAAAGCGACGGTTTGGCGATGTCCGCGCTACTTCCGCTTTACCCCCGAAAACCATGTCTCAAAGGGGCCAATCGCAGACATTCTGCCTGCTCACTCGAACACTTCGTCGGCGGTCAGGAGAGAGTCTCGACCAGCCGCCAAACCAAGCGCCTTGGCCGCTTTAAGGTTTACAACCAGCTCGAACTTGGTTGGCTGCTGTATCGGCAACTCGGCCGGCGTTGCGCCTTTGAGTATTCTGTCCAGATAGATAGCGGTCGCGCGTGACAGGTCAGGCAGGTTGACCCCGTAAGAGACAAGGCCACCGAGCTCCACGCCCTCTCTGGCGGCGTAGATCGTCGGGAGGCGGTTCTTCTCGGCAAAGGGTACAATCCGAGAGTACTGGCTGTACAGCATCGGACTAGGAAACACGACGAGACCATCCGCTCGCGCTTTGGCCAACTCCGCAAACGCTCTTTCGAGATCGGCGGGGCTATCTGCCGGCACAAGTTGAAGGCTTGCTCCGAGAGATCGGGCGGCGCTCTCAATCTCGTTCAGCATCCCCTTCATTGTGCGCTCACCGTATGCACGAGGGTGCCACAAAACGACAACGTGAGAGAGACCGGGAACGATCTCCTTAAGCAGTTGAAGCCGTTTGGACACCAACTCCGGGCCGAGAAATGCCGTCCCGGTGACATTGCCGCCCGGCCGCGCCAGGCTGGAAGCGAGTTCGTCGTCGACGGGATCTGCCATGCCTATGCCGACAATCGGAATGGTGGAAGTCGCTTTCTTGGCTGCGCGGACGGCCGGGGTAGCCAAAGCAACAATTGCGTCAACGCGGTGCGTCACGAATTCCTGCGCGTACTCGTTGAGCTTGTCCTCATCGCCGTCTGCGAATTTACGGTAAAACGCGACATTCTTTCCTTCAGTATAGCCGAGCACACGCAATGCCGGCACAAACGCATCGAGAGTCTTTAGACTTGCGTCGGACTTGTCACCGCGGCCGAGTGAAAGCACACCGATCTGATGAAGCTTGGTCGATTGCTGAGCATGACCTGCGAACGGCCACGTTGCAGCCATACCCCCAACAACCGTGATGAACTTGCGCCGTTTCATGCGGCCCTCAGCCAAGCCGAACTATCGTACAGACAAAAGGTGGCGCCTTGGAAGTGTAATCAGGCCGGTGAAAGTCTGCTTTGGGTCAAAATGCGAAGAACTCAGAGTGAGCAAATCCAGTCCGCTTCACCCCACTAAGCGGACCTCAACGAGGAGTGTCGTCACTTCGCTGATGGGTCATCAGCCGACGTGATTGCCTGCGAATAATCCAGGAGTCCGGGCCGCGGAGCGGCACTGGTCGAGGTATTGGGTCAATCCGGCCGCGGGAGCCGAACAACCACCCAGTCTCTAAGCGGAACGCAAACTTACCTGGCGCCGGAAACTAGATTGCCGACACAGCTTCTCGACGAAACGAGTGTCGACCCAGAGGTGTGCGTGTGGGCAGTCGCAAGCTGTTCTATCTCGAGCGTTCGGCCGCCGCAGTTAGCACAGGATAGCGGGCATAGAGCGTGTCGACGCGGTCCCGCCACATCGCCACGAACGCACCCGAGGTGAGATCATCGACCGACTTCCATTCGCGTTTGACCGCAGGCAGCGTATTGCCCCAGATAGCGCGCTTGCACCATCGCTCGCCCTTCGCCGAGCCCTCCCGGGTTGCGCACATCGACTTCCAGGCAATCCGCTGCGGACGGCCGATGTGTTGGGCGGCTCCTTCCCAACCCTGCTGGTGGATCAGGTAGAGGTCGGAAAGGGTCGGCTTTTTCTGCGTCATGATTTCGAATAGCGCAGCCTCGCTGAGAAACTTGTAGGCGGCACCTACAGCGTTGTCGCGAGGATTGAGGATGTCGCCCGATCCGTATTTGCTGAACTCATACTTGCTCAGCTGGAACAGGCCGACATAGGAGCCGGTGCGTTGCCTGGGATTGAAATCGGATTCGATTTTGGCGACCGCCTTCATGAAGTTGACATCGACACCGAACGCTTCGGCTGCACGTTCGATCTCCTGGACGGGCGTTCCGAGCGGAACGTCGCTCAACGCCGACAAGGCGATCTTTGCGGGTTTTTCCGGCGGCGGAATTTCCGAGTAGACGTAGTATTTGAGATACGACGGTTTGCCTTCGCCCGGATTGGGCGAAGCAACGGGCGGACGGTCCTGCTGTAGCGTTGCCGAGTTCTCGGGCGACGCTGCCTCAAGGCTGGCGACCTGCAACATTGGCTCTTGCGAAGTGGTTACATCGGACGGCGGCACCGAGTCCGGCGCCGCGGCGCTGAATCCCGCCGCAACGATCGCATTAGCCGATAATCCTGTATCGAATTTCGTCTCGATGGCCGGGGCCGGAAACGCGGCGCCAGCATTTGTCAGAACCGTCGTCACATTCAGCGGGATGCCGCTGAATGCATCGGCCACTCTTGCATTCGGCGTTGCGATGCTTGGGCGCGGTACCGCGATCTGACCAATCGCGACAAGCGAAGTCGCTGTCAGCGCGCCGGCAATACAGCTTGTTTGCCAAATCTTCAATGTCGCCAGCCGCGCGGCCGCGGTCCCCCCCATTCACGTCCCCGACTTGGCACGCAGATTAAGGAGGTGAGGGGATGACAATGGGGCGCACCTGTGGCGCAGGTGCGGCTGGTCTCGGTCGCGTCGCCAAGATTGCCTAAATTGAAAGTTGCGGTCGTGATGCGCCTCCCGCCGAGGAACAGGACGGGCGCCATATCGCGCAACCATCGCTAAACAAGGCATCTTCGTGCGTTAGCGCATCGAGACCGGCGCCCGCGCGCACGCCGCTCCCAAGCATCTCGAGGCCGCGACGTCGCAAGACCCGAGGACGGTCCGCTGGGATGGACAATCGCGATCCGCTTTATGACCGCTAGCGTCGGTCTCAGCGGAGCTGGTCTAGCCAAGCTCAGGTCTGCCGTGACCGTTGTCTCCGCTCGGGCCGGAGCGTTGCAGCTCACCACAGCGCCTGCCGCATTCTTGCGCAACAGTAAACTAGTGCGCCAATGTCTCAGTTGGGTCAATCGCGTCGCTTGGCCCGTAGCTCGACGACTTCCGGTCTACTCCCCGCTCCGGACATGTCGCAAACTGAAGCGATGGGCCATAACCGGACTCATGCGTCGCAGCAGAGTGCCGCTATTCAATCGCCTCATGGGATGGAGAGCTAATCGGGCAACCCCGCTTTCCGAAGACCCTCAATAAACAGCTTTGCGTTTGATAGTCCGGCCCGGGCGATAAGCGCCGATATTGTAAAGGCGGGATCGATCTCAAGCACACGCGCCGCCGCGTCGTGCGCCTCAGCGTCACGTCCGAGATGGGCGAAGGCGGACGCGAGCCATTGGTAAGTTGCCAAATAAAGGTTCTGACGAAGGGCCTTCTTCAATACGACGATGGCTTCGTCAAAGCGGCGAAGCTCGATAAGGGCCTGCCCAATGCCAGTAAGCGTCATGTATAGTAGCGGGTCTACTGGGCTCATGCGAACGGCACGTTCAAAGCTCCAGATCGCTTCCTCCGGCAGCCCCGCAATTCTATAGACATGGCCTCTGCAGCTCCATGTGAGCCATGAATTTGGGTTGAGCCCGACCGCCCGGTCAGCCATTTCGATCTCGGCTTCACGATCGCCGACCATGAACGCCGAGATTACGGCAGCCCTTGCTAACGTGTCCGGATCGCCATCGTCGATGCTCAATGCCAAACGAGCAAGCCGAACCGCTTGCTTGCGGTCGAACTGAGGATCGTTGGCATAGCCCAAAAGGACGTTGAGCATGTGGCAGACACCTGCCAGAGCCGCGACAGCGCCGAACCGAGGGTCGAGCTCCAAGGCGCGGTGGAACAGTCGGATTGCCTCGGCCAACCCTTCGCGGGTCCTTAGGTAGAACTGCGGCATGGCACGGAGATAAAAATCATACGCAGTGAGGTTCTCTGGCCGCCGCCGCGTCGCCAATTCAATTTCTGTTTGAAGCATCTTTGGCTCAATGGCCGAGACAACGGCGAGCGTTACTTCGTCCTGAAGAGCAAAAACGTCGGTCAGGTCACGCTCAAACCTGTCCACCCAGATGTGCGCGCCTGTAACCGCATCGATCAACTGCCCTGTGATGCGAACTTTCCCCGACGCCTTCCGCACAGACCCCTCGAGGACATAGCGCACGCCGAGCCTTCGCCCGACTTCCTTGATATCGACCGCTCGACCCTTGAAGGTGAAGCTCGAATTGCGCGCGATCACGAACAGCGACTTGAAGCGCGACAGCGCGGTGATGATCTCCTCGACCATTCCGTCCGCAAAGTATTCCTGTTCGGGATCGCCGCTCATGTTCTCGAACGGCAGTACGGCGATGGAAGGCTTGTCCGGGTGTGGCGGGGCCGCACTCAGCCCCTCTGTCAGCGCCCCTGGCGCTCCGGCGCGGACAGCGTAGGCGCGGACCGGCTTGGAGATGTTCTTGAGCTGCTGCTCGCCACGATCCTCGAAGCCAGCGTCTAGCTTGCCCTCGACTTCGTTGTAGACCTTGTCGGAAATCAGGATACCGCCCGGATCGGCGATCCCCTCCAGCCGAACAGCAATGTTGATCCCGTCGCCGTAGAGGTCGTCGTCCTGTCCAACGATCACGTCACCAAGGTTGAGCCCTATGCGTAGCTTGAATGGACCGCTACCCTCGGCGAGATGATCCTGTATCTCAACCGCGCATCTCATGGCGGCCAGGGGACTGGCGAACTCGGCGAGTGCGCCATCACCCGTTGTCTTGATTAGACGGCCTTCGTGGCGGGAGAGGCTCGGCTCGATCAGTTCTCGCTTGAGCCGCTCGAACTCGGCATAGGTAGCTTCCTCAGCGCGTTGCATCAACGCAGAGTAACCGACCACGTCGGCAGCCAAAATCGCCGCTAATCGCCTTTGAACCCGCTGCTCCGTCACAGCGCTCTCCGAACGGCCAGCCAAAAATTCGTCGCTGGGGCCAGGAGGAGCCTAGCACTTTGTTGCGGACCTGTGAGCGGTAATCGCGGGAGGGCCCTGTTGCCCCGAGGCGGCATTTGCTGTTGCACGGCGGCAGTAAGCGTGCGGCAACTCGGAAGGTCCGAGTTGGGGCACGACCGGTAAGGCTTGGATCGAGCACGTGAGTTCTGCTTCGCATCCGAAAGCGGACATCTCGCCTCAATGAGTACACGCCCTCTGGAAGTACAACGCCAATCGGCTTGAATTTCGTGCAAACCTGGAGCTGCAGTGGCGGGAGTTCTCTCTGAAATCTCGCTCTGTATGCCGAGACCCAGTGCCGACCTCTACCGAAATCCATGAACATCTCAGAGCTGCAACACGCATCGACACAACCAGGTCTGTCGGCGAGCCTGCACTGGTTGTGCGACGCGCTCAATCCCGCGACATCTTCTCGAACTTCTTCACCAGCCGTTCCCGCTTCAGCCGCGACAGCCGCTGGATCCAGAACATGCCGTCGAGCTGGTCGATCTCGTGCTGGTGACAAACGGCGCGTAAGCCATCCGACTCCTCGCTGTGCATGTTGCCGTCGAGATCCCAGTAGCTGATCCGCACCCCCGCGTGGCGCTGGACCTCGTCGTTGACGCCGGGCATCGAGACGCTGCCTTCCTTGTGCAGGATCATCTCGGGCGAAGCCCACTCGATCTCCGGATTGACGTAGGTTTGCGGGCCCACCTTGGCGCCGAGCTCGAGCACGACGACGCGCAAGGGCACGCCGATATGCGGCGCCGTGATGCCGATGCCGGGCGCGGCGCGCATGGTGTCGAGCAGGTCGGCTGCAAGCTCGCGCAACGCGCCGTCGAATGAGGTGACGGGATGGGCCGGCGTCGCGAGCCGGCGATCGGGATAGCGGAGGAGGGGACGAATGGTCATGCAGGCTCCCTACCACTCACGGATGGTTGAAGCATCCCGTTCTTGACTGCCTACCAACTGGAAGGTAGTTCATCCGCCATGACCAACGTTTCCTCGACGGCCGACGACATCCTGGCCTGCGCGCGCACCCTGATCATCGCGGGCGGCTATAACGGCTTCAGCTATGCCGACGTGGCCGAAATCGTCGGTATCCGCAAGCCGAGCATCCACCACCATTTCGCCAGCAAGGTCGATCTGGTCCGAACCCTCGTGTCGCGCTATCGCGCGGAAGCCGAGGCGGGACTGTCCGCGCTCGAACGCAATGTCGCGGACCCCCGCGACCAGCTCAAAAGCTATGTCGGGTATTGGGAGGCGTGCATCAATGATGCGACGGCGCCCTTCTGTGTGTGTGCGTTGCTTGCTTGCGAGCTTCCGATCCTGCCGGAGGAGGTGGCGCTGGAAGTCCGCGCGCATTTCCGTTCGCTGGCGTCGTGGCTGACCTCGGTGATGGAGCGCGGCAAGCGGAAGGGGCAGCTGCATCTCTCCAGCGCAGCGAAGATCGAGGCTGAAGGCTTCATGGCGACCGTTCACGGCGCGATGCTGTCGGCGCGTGCCTATGGCGATCCAAAGATGTTCGGTGTGATCACCGGGCCGCTGCTGGATCGGTTATCCGCCAGGCACTGAAGCATATCGACGAGACGACAACGACACGCCCGCAGGTGAGCTTGCGGGCGAGGGTGACTTGTTGTGCGGGAAAACTACCAACTAGTAGGTAAAGGAGAGAGTGCAGTGACGCATCATCAATTGGATCTCGTTCGGGCCGACCGCGAGCAATGGCTGAAGGTCTACTACTTCATCCGGGCGGCGTTCTCCGTCGCGTGGGTCGTTGCTGCCTTTGCCGTCGGGTCGTCATCTACGGCGATCGCAGGAGCCTTGCTCGTGCTCTATCCGGCATGGGATGCGGCGGCGAACTTGGTCGACGCGTTGCGCAGTGGCGGGCTCACTCAAAATCGCACGCAGGCGCTGAACGTTCTGGTCAGCCTGGTGACCACTGTCGCGGTCCTCGTCGCCTTGCAGATGAGCATGAACGGGGTGCTCGGCGTCTTCGGGGCCTGGGCGATCCTGTCCGGATTGCTCCAGCTGGGGACCGCGATTCGCCGCTGGAGAAGTTTTGGCGCGCAGTGGGCCATGGTGCTCAGCGGCGGTCAGTCGGCTCTGGCCGGCGGCTTCTTCATCTTTCAGGCCACGACGCCGATGTCTCCGACGATCGCGAATGTCGCGGGCTACGCTGCAGTCGGCGCGATCTACTTCCTGGTCTCGGCGGTATGGCTGACCGTGACCGAGTGGCGGCGTGGCGCAGCCATGTGAGGCGTCGCTGTTGCCGTTCATTCGTGCGGATAGGGCGTGCCGTCCTTGTGCAGGAACCGGCCGCTGGAAGCCGGGCTCATCATGTCAACGTCGGAGCAGGTGATGAGGTCATCGGGCGAACGCGAGCCGACTTCGAGGTAGACGGCCGTCGCATCGGACCGGTTGATCATGTGATGGCCGTTGCCGCTTCCCTTCGGGAAAGCGGCGCAGTCGCCGGCGCTCAGCACGGTTTCGCCCTCGTCCTCGACAAGCGTCAGCTCGCCTTCGAGCACATAGACGAACTCGTCCTCATGCGAATGCCAGTGCCGCTGGCTCGACCAGCTGCCCGGCGGCAGACGCATCAGGTTGACGCCGAAATCCTTAAGCTTTCCGGCATTGCCCAGCCGTTGGCGGATGCGCTCGGCGCAGGGCGCGTCGAGCGGCGCGGGATAACCGGAGCCTTTCCGGCCCGGCACGGTGGCGATATCAATCTTCGGCATGCAAGCATTCCCTCCGAAGTCGGAGCGTTGACCGCGCACCGGATCGGTGGCGTGCGCCAGATCGGCGGCGTCCGGAGTGTGATGAGATCGCGTTGGCGGGATGATGACATTGTGCCGGTGTTTTGCCCGACGTGTCAAACGCGCCCCTCACGTTGCGGGTCGTTGGTAAGTCCTTGATCCGGCAGCGGCCGGCTACTGTGCATGGGGTTGTTTTCGGGATTTCTGTTTGGCGGCGCCAAAAAAATCTGGTGTCCTCGATGCTGTTGTCGGCAGGCGCAGTTCCCATTCGTCTTCCACCCAGACAGACCTGACGGGAGACCCAAATGAACGCTTCCTCCTATCGCTGGGTGATCGTCGCCGCCGGCGGCTTGCTCGGCTGCGTCGCGATCGGCGGCATGTTTTCGCTGCCGGTGTTCCTCCAGCCGATCGCCAAGGACACCGGCTGGTCGGTGACCGGCATTTCCAGCGCGATGACAATCGGCTTCCTGGCGATGGCCTTCACCAGCATGGCCTGGGGCACGGCAACCGACCGGTTCGGGCCGCTGCCGGTGGTGCTGACGGGATCGATAGTGCTGTCGCTCAGCCTGTTCGCGGCAAGCCATGCGACCTCGCTGCTGGCGTTCCAGGTCATGTTCGGCCTTCTGGTCGGTGCCTCCTGCGCGGCGATCTTCGCGCCGATGATGGCGACCGTCACCGGCTGGTTCGACACCCATCGCAGCCTGGCGGTGTCGCTGGTGTCGGCCGGAATGGGCATGGCGCCGATGACGATGGCGCCGCTCGCTGCCTGGCTCGTCTCCGGCCACGACTGGCGCACCTCGATGCAGATCGTGGCGCTGGTGGTCGGCGCCATCATGATCCCGGTCTCGTTCCTGGTACGACGCCCGCCCGCGCTCGCGCATGCCGTGGCCGCGCCTGCGGGCGAGAGCGCGCCGCAGGGGGAGATGTCGCTGGGCGAGGCGTTGCGCTCGCCGCAATTCATGATCCTGCTCGCCACCAACTTCTTCTGCTGCGCCACCCATTCGGGCCCGATCATCCACACCGTCAGCTATGCCGTGAGCTGCGGCATCCCGCTGATCGCGGCGGTGACGATCTACAGCATCGAGGGTTTTGCCGGCATGGGCGGCCGTATCGCCTTCGGGCTGCTCGGCGATCGTTTCGGCGCCAAGCGCGTGCTGGTGACGGGGCTGCTGTTGCAGGCGTTCGGTGCGCTCGCCTATGTCTTCGCGCAGCAGCTCGCGACGTTCTACGCGGTCGGAGCCGTCTTCGGCTTCATCTATGCCGGCACGATGCCGCTCTATGCCGTGCTGGTGCGCGAAAACTTTCCGCTGCGCATGATGGGCACGGTGATCGGCGGCACAGCGATGGCCGGCAGCCTCGGCATGGCGACCGGCCCGCTCGCCGGCGGCCTGATCTACGACGCGTTCTCCAGCTACGCCTGGCTCTATATCGCCTCCTGGGCAATGGGCCTCGGCGCCTTCCTGATGGCGATGAATTTCAGGCCATTCGCGAAGCCGCAAGGCGAGGCCGCGGTGGCGGCGGCGTGACGAGGTCTATGACTGGATCTGCTTTTCGAAAAAGAGATCCGGGTAGGGATCATCGTTGAAGCGGGGGATCTCGCGCCAGCCCGTGGTGCGGTAGAGCTGGCCGGCTTCGGCGAGCGCGCTGTTGGTGTCGAGCCGCAGCAGCGTGACGCCGAGGTCGCGTGCGGCATTCTCGGCCGCGTCCATCAGGCGCCGGCCGAGCCGCAGTCCGCGCGCTGCAGGGGCAACCCAGAGACGCTTGATCTCGGCATAGCCGTGATCCGTTCCCTTCAGTCCGACGCAGCCGATCGGGAGCGTGTCGGACATCGCCACGATGAAGGTGCCGCGCGGCCGGCGCATGTCCTTGGCGTCAGGATCGCGCGACAGCGAGACGTCAAAACCCTGCTTGAAGCGGCGGCCGAGCTCGGAATAGTACTCGCGCAGGCAATAACGTGCTTCTTCGCTCCGCGGATCCATCTCCTCCAGCGCGACGCGCTCGCGCGTCAATGCGGAGGCGATCAGGTCCATCGCCGCCAGCAGTGCCTCGCGCTGCGAATGTTGCACCAGGAAGCCTTCGGCCTGCGTATTGGACAGCGCCTCGTAGGCTGCGAACTCGCGCCGTCCCGCACGCGTCAACGTCGCGACACGGCGGCGCGCATCGTCCTCATGCGTCGTGGTCTCGACCAGCCCTTCGTCCTCGAGGCTGCGGAGCAGCCGGCTCATCAATCCGGAATCGAGCCCGAGATAGTCGCGAATCTCCGCCACGTCCGAGCGCCCATGTCCGATCGCATTGAGCACGCGCGCCGCCCCGAGCGGCCGGCCGCGCCCGAGGAACGAGGTGTCGAGCGCACCGACGGCGGAGGTCACGGCGCGATTGAAGCGGCGGACGCGGGAGACGGGATCGAGCATGATACCTGACTTTAGTCAGATATTGTGTGCGGGTCAATCGAGACGACCGCTCTCACTTCACCAGCGTCAGCAGCGGCTTGTCCTTGGCGACGATATAGGTTGCAAGCTCGCTTGCGGTGTCCGGGCCGACGTTCTTCGCCGCATGAACCGCTCCCGCTGGAATGAACAGCACGTCGCCTGCCTTCAGCGTCACCGGGGGCTTACCCTCGACGTCGTATTCGATGGCGCCTGTCAGCACATAGATAATCTCCTCGCCTGGATGCGTGTGCCGGCCGAACGCAACTCCGGGCGCGAGGTCGACGCGGACCTGGACCGCCTCGCGGCCGGGCGCGCTGAGATCATGGCGCTGGAGGTCGGTGCGCGTGATGCCGGCCGACTGGGCTGCCGCCGGCAGGGTGAGAAGGTTCGTGGCGAGCACGGCAGCGCTCGCAAGCACGCGCAGGGTTCGTAATGGATAGGGGCTCATGGTCGGCTCCTGATGTTCGCTTGATGGCGGGTCAGACGAGGGTGGTGGTCACCTCGATGTTGCCGTGGACGGCCTTGGAGTAGGGGCAGATGCCGTGCGCCGCCTCGATCAACTCCTGGGCGACCGAGCGATCGACGCCGGGAACGCTGACGTCGAGACGGGCCCGCAGAAAGAAGGCGCCATTGGCGTTGCTCAGGTCGATCGTTGTGTCGACCGACGGCTCGCTCGGCAGCTTGACCTTGCGCTGGGCGGCGGCGAGGCCGAGCGCGCCGAGGTAGCAGGCCGACCAGGCGGCGGCGAACAGGTTTTCGGCGGCCGGGTGCGGCTGGGCCAGCTTGATATCGAGAGAGCCGTCGTTCGCGTGCGCGGCGCCGTCGGGGCCGGAGGTGACGCGGGTCTTGCCGGTGAAGAGAAGCTTTGCAGCGGTGGTCATGGCGGATCCTTGCGGGTTCGATTTAAATCGTATCCGATCGAATCGGATGCGATCTGAAATAAACCCGTCGCCCTGTCCGGTCAAGCTCTTCCGATTTAATCGGATACGATTTATATTGACGCGGAGATCACGAATTGCGGAGGTTCACGTGTCCCGTCCCGCCAAAGCCGCCGGCAAAGGTCGAAAACTGTCGAATTTCCTGTGCTTTGCCGTCTATTCGGCCAATCTGGCCTTCGGCCGCGCCTACAAGCCCCTGCTGGACAAGGTCGGGCTGACCTACACCCAGTACATCGCCATGGTGGCGCTGTTGGACGAGGATGAGCAGACCGTCAGCGCGCTCGGCGAAAAGCTGTTCCTGGAATCCAACACGCTGACGCCGATCCTGAAGAAGCTCGAGCAGATCGGTTACATCAAGCGCCACCGCGATCCCGCCGACGAGCGGCAGGTGCGGGTAAGCCTGACGCCGGGCGGCCGAAAACTGATCGAACAGGATCTCGGCGAGTCCGTGATCGAGGCGACCGGTCTCGGCGACGATTTTCCGGTGGTGCAGAAGACGGTGAGCCGGCTGCGCGACAATCTGCTGCGCGCGACCCAGGCGGCCGAAGAGAAGAAACGCTGAGCGGGCAGCGCCTTCCCGCCGGGAAAGTCGGAGGCGGCGTCCGCCTCCGATACAAGCACGAAGGAAAAGCGCGCGGCTCTAGTTGCAGACCGTGCGCGGAATCATCCAAGTCGCAAAAGTCTGCCAGAACCCGTCTTCGCGACGACGCTGGTAAGCGACGAAGTCGGCGTCATCATCATCATGCACGAGTTCATAGCGATAAGTGTTGGCTGCAGTGGTGTTGGGCTTGCTCATGGAGCACTCCATCTCGAATGGGCTTTGCTTCGAGCTAGGTGCGGTGCAGCAAAAGTCCAATGGGAGTACGTTGATCAGCGCATCACGTTGTGGAGAGTGCTCAGTCCAGCCCGAGCGCCTTGCGCGATTTGCGCGTGAGCTTTGCGACGATCAGGGCATGGGCCTGCGCCAGATAGGCGGTGAGTTCCGCATCGGGAAGTGCGTTGTTGCTGGTGAGCTGCACCCATTTGGCGCGCGCCAGATAAGGCGCCGGTCGTGCCACGCCATGCTCGATCAGCATCGCATAGGCCATGTCCGAGACCTTGAACATGTAGCCGCCGGAGCCCGCGGCAAAGCCGCCGCCGAGCGCGAACATCTTGCCGCCGACCTTGAACACGGAGGTGCCTTCCCACTGCACCACCTTGGTGGCCGCGGGCAGGCGCAGGCAGCGGGCTTCGAAAGTCTTGGGTGTCATGCGCTCGCAATTGAGACGAAAGCCCTGCCGTTATGGCAACATTACGTCTTCCAACCAGGGATGAATTGCCATGTCGCGCGTTTCGATCAAGACCAGGGACGATCTGCCGGAGACGCTGAGGCCGTTGTGGGACAAGATGACGACCTACGGCGCGTTCGAGAACCAGGCCGGTGTCATGGCCCACCGCCTGCCGATCTTCAAGCATATGTGGTCGCTGCTGGTCGATCTTGCTGAAGAAGGCAATGTCTCGAAGCGTCATCTGGAACTCGCACTGGTCACGGTCTCGCTGCTGAACAAATGCGACTATTGCGTCTCGCACCACGCACCAAAGCTGGCGGTGCAGGGTGTGTCTGAGGAGGGCGCCGCGCGCCTCGTCGATTACAAGGACCATCCCGAGCTCGATGAGCTCGACAAGCTCGTCGTCGAATATTCCATCGCCGTCACAAACAACTGGAACAAGACCCGCGACGAGATATTCGCTCGCCTGCGCGCGCATTTCTCGGAAGCAGAGATCGTCGAGCTGACCTGGCGCATCGCGCTCTGCGGTGCCTTCAACCGCTTCAACGACATCCTTCAGCTCGAGGTCGAGCAGGGCGTTCCCCACAGCGAAGCCGCGGAGTAATCGGCGCCCGGCGGTGCTGGTCCCCCGAGCCGGGACCGGCGCCAAGGTGCCCGATCACAGACTTGTGGGTTGTGGACTGTCTATCGCAAACTATATCGTAAGATATGTTTTACAAAAGGACGTACGATATGCACCACGGACGAGACCACAAAGACTTCCATTTTGGGCATTTCGCCCATTTCGTCATGGGCCGGCACGGCGGCGGACGGCGCTTCGGCCGCGGCGGGCATGGCTTCTTCGGGCGCGGCCCGGGGGGCGATTTCCCCGGCGCAAGGCGGCTGTCCTCGCAGGACCTCCAACTCGTGATCCTGGCGTTGCTCGCCGAAAAGCCGGCTCATGGATACGAGCTGATCAAGATTATCGAGGAGCGGTCCGACGGCTTCTACACGCCGAGCCCGGGCGTGATTTATCCGGCGCTGACCTATCTGGAAGAGGTCGGCCACAGCAGCGTCGAGCAGGATGGCGGTCGAAAGCTCTACAGCATCACGCCGCAGGGCGAGGCGCATCTCGCCGAGAACCGCGCGACTGCGGACGCGATCCTGCAAGCGCTGTCGCGGATCGGGCGCCGCATGGACGAGGTGCGCGAGGCCTTTGCCGGCGTCAGCGATCTCGATGCCGACGCCTCCGACGAATTGCACCATGCCCGCCACAACCTCAAGCGCGCGCTGCGTTCCAGGCTTGGCAGCGACCCCGCCGAGGCGCGCCGCATCGCGGCGATCCTGGATCGTGCCGCCGCGGAAATCCTCGGCAAATAACTGAGAGGCGAAGCAACACATGAATGATCGGCCCCACAGCCCGATTCAAGACCCACGCGTCAACGCCGTCCTCGCGCGCCTCCAAGGCGCGCGGCAGCGGCCGGCCGGCGGCCGGCCGCGCGGCTCCTTCAACAGCCGTGATCCCCACGCCTATGCCGAGCAGGGCTTTTCGATTCATTCCGAGCAGGGCGAACTGATCTATCTGCTGTRCCGTGGCTTGCGTGCTACGCGCGTGGCCGAGTTCGCCACCTCGGTCGGCATGTCCACGCTCTATTTCGCGGCCGCTATCCGCGACAATGGCGGCGGCACCGTGATCGGCTCGGAGATCGTGCCGGCCAAGGTCGAGACCGCCAAACGCAATCTCGCCGAGACCGGCCTTGCCGACTACGCCGAGATCCGCGAGGGCGATGCGCGAAAAACCTTGCGCGATCTCGGCGGTCCCGTCGACTTCGTTCTGATCGACGGCTGGCCGGGTGAGAGCGGTCCCTCGCTGGCGCGCGAGGTGATCGGGATCGTCGCGCCGCAGCTGCGCGTCGGCGGCTACGTCATGAACGACAATGCCGAGCCCGACTATCTCGATTTCATCCGCGATCCCGACAACGGCTTCGTATCGATGACGCTGCCGCTCAAGGGCGGCACCGAGCTCAGCCTCAAGGTGAGGTAGCGGCGTCGCTTGCGCGATAGGCGTCGGGAACCACGAACACCTCGTCGGCGCGGCCATAACCGCCATCAGGCACTTCCTCGATCAGCACCATGGTGTGCGTCCGCGCCGCTTCGCCGAAATAGTGCGCGAACAGCGCGGTGAGGTTGTGCACGATCTCCGCCTTCTGCGCCCGCGATAAGGCGGCCTGGGGGATCTTGATATTGGCGAAAGGCATGATGGGTCTCTCCGTGTGATGGGGTGTGGTTGCTCCTGTTCGAGAATGCCCGATCGCCGCGACCGGATAATCGCGAAAAACTTGTCATCACTTGTCGGCTGTGGTGAACAATCGGCTATGGACCGGTTTGACGCCATGCGCCTGTTCGTCCGCCTCGTCGAACGGCAGAGCTTTACGGCTGCGGCTGCCGACCTCGGCATTCCCCGCTCGACGGCGAGCGAGGTTTTGCGCGGGCTCGAGGCGCGGCTGGGCGCGCGCCTGCTCGAACGGACGACACGGCATGTCACGCCGACGCTCGACGGCGAGGACTATTACCGCCGCTGCGTCGCCATCCTCGCGGAGGTCGAGGAAGCCGAAACCACGATGCGCGATGCGCGACCGCGTGGCTTGCTGCGCATCGACGCACATCCTTTGCTGACCCGCACCTTCATCTTGCCGCACCTGCCGGAATTCCTGGCGCGCCATCCGCAGCTCGACTTGCAGATCGGGCAGGGCGACCGGCTGGTCGATCTCGTGCGCGAGGGCATCGATTGCGCGATCCGGTCGGGCGAGCCCGAGGACAGCGGGATGATTTTGCGTCGCCTCGGCACGGTCGAGGAAATCACGGTGGCGAGCCCGGGCTATCTCGCGAGCCATGGCGCGCCCGCGACGCCGGATGCGCTCGACGGGCATCAGATGGTCGCGTTCATCTCCTCGCGCACCGGCGATGTGCTGCCGCTGGAGTTTTCTATCGCCGGCGGGCTGCGCAATGTCGTGCTGCCAAGCAGGGTTCGCGTCAACAATTCCGACACCATGGCCGATCTCGCGCGGCTCGGCTTCGGCCTGACGCAGGCGCCCCGCTATCGCTTCGCGGCGGATCTCGCCAGCGGTGCGCTGGTCGAGGTGCTGGCCGGCTATCCGCCGTCGCCGACGCCGCTCTCCGCGCTCTATCCGCAAAACCGCCAGCTCGCGCTCCGCCTGCGCGTCTTCCTCGACTGGATATCAGGCATCTTTGCCGAGGCGAAGCTGTAGAGCTTCGTAGCCCGGCAGGCAAAAGACACCCGAACAGTCGGTCAATCCACTCTACCGGAATTCGGAAACGGCGTCGTTGCGAACGCAGCGGATCAATCCAGAGATATCCGCGGAAAGAGTCTGGATTTCTTCGCTGCGATCGTATTGACGATGTTGGAACAATCGCCCGCCTCTTTGTGAGTTGTGCCTGCGCCACGAGCCGCTACCATGTGACCGCTCCCGACCACGGGACGCACAGCGAGCGGAGGCGACATGAGCGGGCAGGAACGCAAGGCAAAAGGATCGGACCTGTTTGTCGCGGCGCTGGAGAACGAGGGCGTCGATCGCATCTTCGGTATCCCCGGAGAGGAAAATCTCGACCTGGTCGAATCACTGCGCACCTCCAAAATCGAGCTGGTCCTGACCCGTCACGAGCAGGCCGCGGCCTTCATGGCCGCCACGCATGGTCGGCTCACCGGCAAGCCGGGAGTGTGTCTCTCGACGCTCGGCCCGGGCGCGCTCAACCTGTCCACGGGCGCCGCCTATGCCCATCTCGGCGCGATGCCGATGATTTTGATCACCGGCCAGAAGCCGATCATGAGCAGCCGGCAGGCGCGCTTTCAGATCGTGGACGTAGTTGCGACCATGAAGCCGCTGACGAAGCTCTCTCGGCAGATCATCAGCGCCTCCAGCATTCCGACCGTGGTGCGCGATGCCTTTCGCGTGGCGATGGAGGAACGGCCGGGGCCGGTGCATCTCGAGCTGCCCGAGGACATCGCGGGCGACGAAGTGCCGGCCGTCCCCGTGATCCCGGTCCATCCGATTGAAATTCCGGTCGCCCATCGCGCCGCGCTCGACCGCGCGGCCGAAATGATCCTGGCCGCAAGACGTCCATTGGTGATGATGGGAGCTGCGACCAGCCGGCCGCGCTCGACCCACGGTATCGCCAGCTTCGTGCGGCGAACCGGCATTCCGTTTTTCACGACACAGATGGGGAAGGGCACGGTGCCCGGCGGCACCAATCTCTACATGGGCACGGCGGCGCTATCAGAGCGCGACTACGTCCATGACGCGATCGACGCAGCCGATCTGATCGTGGCGATCGGCCATGACCCGATCGAGAAGCCGCCCTTCATCATGGGGCCGTCGGGACCGAAGGTCATTCACGTCAGCTACACGCCGGCCAGCGTCGAGCTGGTCTATTTCCCCGATGCCGAGGTCGTCGGCGACGTCGGCCCGAGCCTGGAGCTGCTCGCCGACCGGCTCGAAGGCAAGCTGCCGCAGGCGGCGGCGCTGTTGCCGTTGCGCGAGGGGATCCTCACGCACATCGCCGACCGCGCCACCGAGGCCCGCTGGCCGCCGACACCGCAGCGCATCGTGCACGACATCCGCCAGGTGATCCCGGAGAATGGCATCGTCGCGCTCGACAACGGCATGTACAAGATCTGGTTCGCGCGCAACTACCGAACCCGCGTCGCCAACACGCTGCTGCTCGACAATGCGCTGGCGACGATGGGCGCCGGCCTGCCGTCGGCGATGATGGCCGCGATGCTTTATCCCGACCGCCGCGTGCTCGCGGTCGCCGGCGACGGCGGCTTCATGATGAACAGCCAGGAGATGGAGACCGCCGTCCGCCTCAAGCTCAACCTGGTCGTGCTGGTGCTCGAGGACAACGCCTACGGCATGATCCGCTGGAAGCAGGCCGTCGATCACTTCGCCGATTACGGCATGACCTTTGGCAATCCCGATTTTGTCCTTTACGCGAAGGCCTACGGCGCCAAGGGACATCGCATCGAGAGCATCGACAGATTCGGCCCGACGCTCGATGCGGCCTTCAAGGAGGGCGGCGTGCATCTGGTCGTGATCCCGATCGACTATTCGGAGAATGTGCGCGTGCTGGTAGATGAACTGCGGGCGCACGAGAAGTCGAAGGCGTGATGTGGTCGATGCTCTCGCCACATCGTCATTGCGAGCGMAGCGAAGCAATCCAGAATCTTTCCGCGGAGGSASTCTGGATTGCTTCGTCGCTTTGCTCCTCGCAATGACGGAGTATGCTGATCAGCCAAAATCCGATAACAACCTGCATCAACGTAGCTCAACCAACCACAGGAATAAGACATGACTCGCGTTCGCTGTATCACCGAGATGGGCATGGGCGTCGACGTTCACGGCAGGGACGCCACCAAGGCGGCGAAGCGTGCCGTATCGGATGCCATCAGGCATTCGAGCCTCGGATTCTTCCGGATGATCGGCAAGACCGCGAACGATATGTTCGTCGACGTCACGATTGCGGTGCCCAACCCTGAGGCGGTGGACAAGGACGCCGTTGCGAAGGAGCTGCCTTACGGCACGGTGACCGTGACTGCGGTCAAGGGCGGGCTGGAGATTCCCTCGGCCACGGAAGTGGCCAACGATCCCATCCTCATCGCCAACGCCGCCGTCATCGTCAGCTTCGACAAGGACTAGGCCGGTGTCCGACGGCGATGAGCGGCTACTGGATCGTCCGATCTGGAGTGCGCTGACGACGAGCCAGAAGCATCTGGCGGAGGGCGGCCCGCGCGCGCGGCGCTATCCCGTGGACATGACGCCGTTTGCCGACATGGTCGACATGTCCGAGGCAAGCTTCGCCGCGCTCGGTGATCTCCTGGCGGGCTCGCAGGTCGCCGCGCTGTTCACGCCGGAGCCGGTCGACGTTCCCGCCGGCTTCAAGGTCGTGCTCGCCGAGACCGGCGAGCAGATGATCGGCTCGCCGGCCGACAGCCCACTTCGCGATGCCGAAATCGTCAAATTGGGCGCGGCCGACGTCGCCGCCATGATGGCGCTGACGGAGCTAACCAAGCCCGGTCCGTTCGCGTTGCGCACCCATGAACTCGGCACGTTCCTCGGCATCCGCGTTGGTGGAGAATTGGTCGCGATGACGGGCGAGCGGATGAAGCCGGGAAATTTCGTCGAGATGACGGCCGTCTGCGTGCATCCGGACTATCGCGGGCGCGGCTACGCGCAGGCGCTGCTCGCGGCGGTCGCGCGCCGGATCGAGGCGCGCGGCGAAATTCCGTTCCTGCACGTCTTTTCGAACAACGCGTCGGCGATCGCACTGTATCAGCGGCAGGGCATGCGCATCCGCCGCCGCCTGTATGTGACGGTGCTGGCGAAGCAGGGATGAGCTGCGCTATCCGGACGGGCTTCATATCCGGCCAATTCGCGCTATATCCATTCCAACCATAATTGGGGGAAACACACATGGACGCCAGAACACCTGATTTTTCCGCCGCGCGGACGGCGATGCAGCGTTACGTCGATCAGGAGATCATTCCAGGCGTGTCCTGGGCGGTGCTGCGGGGGCGCGATGTCGTCGATCAGCAATGCGTCGGCTTTGCCGATCGCGAGGCGAAGACGGCGCTCCGGTCTGACCATATTTTCCGCGCGTTTTCCAATACCAAGATCTTCGTGACGTGCTCGATCATGCTGCTAGTCGAGGAGGGCCGCATCGGGCTTGATGATCCCGTCGAAAAAATCCTGCCGCAGCTCGGCAATCGTAAGGTGCTGAAGCAGGGTGCCGCTAGCCTTGCCGATGTCGAGCCGGCGAAGAGCTCGATCACGATCCGCCAGCTGCTGACCCACAGCTCGGGCCTCAGCTACGGCATCTTCGATCCCGGCACGGTGCTGTTCAAAGGCTATAACGAGGCGCGCGTGCTCAACCCGCTCACGCCGCTGACCGACATGATCGACAAGCTTGCCGATCTGCCGCTGTCTTATCATCCCGGCACGGGTTGGGAATATTCGGTGGCGACCGACGTGCTCGGCCGTATGGTCGAGGTTGTCTCCGGCCATGCGCTCGACACCTTCCTCAAGGCGCGCATCTTCGATCGCCTTGGTATGGTCGACACCGGCTTCTCAGTGCCCGAGGCGCAGCACGGCAGGCTGGTTGCACTCTATACCGGCGCCGACGTGCTCGATCCGATGAAGCCGGGCCTGACGCGGGCCGACAATCTGCCTTATCCGCAGGCCTATCGGCGGCCGTTTCCGCGGCTCTCGGGCGGCGGCGGTCTGGTCTCGACCTTGCCCGACATGCTCACGCTGGTACGCGCGCTGCTCCCCGGTCCGGATGCGCTGCTGAAGCCCGACACGCTGCGGCAGATGATGACGAACCAGTTGCCCGCGGGCCAGACCATCCGATTTGCCAATCTCGGGCCGATTCCCGGCAAGGGCTTTGGTCTCGGCGGCGCCGTCACCTTTGCGCCGACGCCGTTCGATCCCCCGAATTCGACCGGCGAATTCCAGTGGGGCGGGCTTGCCGGCACCCATTGGTGGATTTGTCCGCAGGCCAACACCGCCGGCGTGCTGATGGCCCAGCGCCATATGGGCTTTTGGAACCCCTTCTTCTTCGAGTTCAAGCGCCTGGCCTACCAGGCGGTCGGGGGCTGATCGCGAAAAAATCGCCGGCGTCCGCGAATCCTTTCCGGCCTTCGCGTCCTCTTGATGGTCGAGGCATTTTGCTTCGGCTCATTTCGGAGGATGTGATGGCATTCTACAGGAAGAATATCGGCGGTCTGCATCAGGCGGTGCGGGTTGCGCTCGGAATTGCGGTTGCGATTGCCGCATTCGTGTATCTCGCCGGCGTCACGGCGTGGCTGGTGGCGCTCGGGAGCGCAGGCTTCGCACTGACGGGGCTCGTCGGCTATTGCCCGATGTGCGCGATGGCCGGGATCGGACGAGGAGGCGTGTCGTGAGTGCGGCGGCGATCTCGCTAGACCTGTTCGAGGCGGCCCGGCTCGGCGATCCCCAGGCGATCGCGTCCCTGCTCGAGACGCGCAGCCGGATATCCGCCGCTACGCACGCGCCACCTGCCGCAGCTCGGCGGATGCCGAGGATGCGACCCAGGAGGCGATGTGGATCCTGTTCCGCCATGTCGGCACGATCCGCTCGCTCGTCGCTCTTTCCGCGTGGCTGTTCAGCGTGGTCCGCCGCGAATGTCGGCGGCTCGCGCGCAAGGCGGGGCTTGGGCCATCGATCGACGACCGCGAGGCGGAGGCTCTGCTGCTGTCGCGCTCCGAAGCGGATTTGCGGCTTGACGTGGCGGCTGCGTTCGAAGCGTTGCCCGCGCACTACCGCGATGTCGCGCTGATGCGGGACGTCAAGGAAATGACCATCGACGAAATCGCCGCCGCGCTCGGTGCGTCCAGGCAGACCGTGAAGGCGCGCCTGCATCGCGCCCGCGCCCTGATGCGCGAATATCTGACGAGGTGAGACATGACCGATTATCAAACGCCTGACGATCTGAAGTCTGTCCCCGCTTTCGTGGCGTTGGCGCCGGTCGAGGCCAACGCGTTCCTTGCGTTCAACCACGCGGTCGAGCGCAAGGACGGATTGATCCCGCCGAAATATCGCGAGCTGATCTCGCTCGCGGTCGCGCTCACCACGCAATGTGCCTATTGCCTCGACGTGCATACGGCGCAGGCAGCGAAGGCCGGCGCGACGCGCGAGGAAGTCGCCGAAGCGGCATTGATTGCCGCGGCCGTGCGCGCCGGCGGCACGCTCGGCCATGCGCTGCTGGCGCAGCGCTTGTTCGAGCGCCATCGAGACGAGGGAGAAACATAGGTGTCTTGTCGACGTCGGGACGCATGATTTGCCATACTATCTCGGTCTCGATGGATTTCGCTTCGGCTGGGTCGCAGCCTGGATCGACGAGCGCGGCGATCACGGCTTCGATTATTCGCCGGGCCTGACGCGCTTGCTTGCGATGCCACATGCGCGTGCGATGATCGACATGCCGATCGGATTGAAGCCAAGCGGCTATCGAGCCTGCGACTTGCGTGCACGCGAGCTGGTCGGCCCTGCCGTGTTTCTTGGCGCGCGCCGCGATCTCTGGACATTTCCCGACATGGCGGCAGCCAATCGCCACTATTGGGAGCGGGAGGGCAAGGGCAGGGGCGTGTCGGCGCAGCTCTGGAACATCAGGGACAAGATCAGGGACGTCGACGAGATCATGACGCCGGTGCGGCAGGCGACAATTGGCGAAGCGCATCCGGAATTGATTTTCTGGAATCTGGCGGGCCGAGTCCGTCTTCCGAAGAAGACGTCGGCGCGAGGTCGTGAGCAGCGCATCTCGCTGCTGGCGCAACGCGGCTTCACGCGCCTGGAGACATGGCTGACGCAGCGTCATGGCACCGGCATCGGCCGCGACGATCTCATCGATGCCTGTGCCTGCGCGGTCGCGGCTCGCGACAGCACACAGCGTGTCGGCGGCGAGGAGGTCGATCCGGGCGGACTGCGGATGGAGATCAATTATTGAGGTCGCGGCCTCGCGCGTCTCGATGCGGGATAAAGTGGCAATTTATTTGAAGCGTGCAGGAACTGTCGACGGTCGGCCCGCGTTCCCCGTGCGAACCGATGACGGAGAAGCTCGTGCGATGAAGGATGCCAGTCAGTTCGCCACCGCGATGCTCGCGCTCGTTTTCACCGGAGCGCTGCTCGTCACCGGGCAGCTCTTCATCGAGCAACGCGCGCAGCGCGATATCGCGTACGCCGCCAGGCATCTGCTGCGGCCCTTATAGTCCGGCTTCGATGCATGATCACGGCTCGGCCTTGCGCCGTTCGACGGCTCGCCTAGATTAGGCGGCATCTCACGAACGAAGCCGGGGTCCCGATGCCTGATCTGTCCGCCTTTCCCATCACCAAGCGCTGGCCTGCCAGGCATCCGGAGCTGCTTCAGCTTTATTCGTTGCCGACGCCGAACGGCGTCAAGGTGTCGATCATGCTGGAGGAGATCGGTCTGCCTTACGAGGTCCACCTCGTCGACTTCGGCAAGGACGACCAGAAGACGGCGGAATTCCTCTCGCTCAATCCGAACGGCAAGATTCCGGCGATCCTCGATCCCAACGGTCCGGGCGGCCGGTCGCTGCCGCTGTTCGAGTCCGGCGCGATCCTGCAATACCTCGCCGAGAAGACCGGCAAGCTTCTGCCGGAGGACGCCGCGCGCCGCTACCAGGCCATCCAGTGGGTGCATTTCCAGATGGGCGGCATCGGGCCGATGTTCGGCCAGGTCGGCTTCTTCCACAAATTCGCCGGCAAGGATTTCGAGGACAAGCGGCCGCTCGACCGCTATGTCAGCGAGGCCAAGCGTCTGCTTGGCGTGATGGAGACCCATCTTTCCGGCCGGCAGTGGTTCATGGATGACGACTACACCATCGCCGATATCTCCATGCTCGGCTGGGTGCGCAATCTCATCGGCTTCTACGGCGCCGGCGATCTCGTCGAATTCAGCCAGTTCAAGTCGGTCGGTGCCTGGCTCGAACGGGGGCTGGCGCGTCCTGCCGTGCAGCGCGGGCTGAACATTCCGCAGCGGCCGTAGAATCAGGTCAGCGCCTTATGCGTCATGTAGAGCGCCATCACGGAGATGAGGGCGATCATGACCCTGTGCAGCACCGCTTTGCTGACGCCGTTGGCCGCGCGTGCGCCGAGATCGGTTCCGATCCAGAGGCCGGCGAGAATCCCGATGATGGCCGGCCAGCCGACCATGAGCCCCTTGCTCCAGTAGATCCAGGCCGCCGGAATGTTGGTCGGGATGACCGAGAAGACGAGGCTGACGAGTTGCGCCTGATGCTGCGGGACGCGTAGGCCCGCGGCGAGGCCGACGGTGATCGCGAGCCCGCCGCCGATGCCCATGAAGCCGGAGGAAAATCCGGCAAGCGCGCCGATGAGGAGCAGGGGGAGCCAAGGCAGTTCGTCTCGGTCAACGGCCGCGTGGCTCCCGTCCTTGCGGTCGCGGCGCAGGATCAGGAGGGCGATCAGCGCGACGAGATAGACGACGTAGGTCCATTGCAGCACCGAGTCGGAGACCGCCGCCGCGGCGTAACCGCCGCCCGCACCGCCGACGAGAAATCCGAGGCCGATCCAGGCGATCCATTGCAGCGGGCTGCGATTGCCGCTCTGCCAGTAGCGGCGTACGCCGGCGAGGCCAGTGGGCGGGACCTGCGTGATCAGCGACGTCCCCTGGGCGACATGCTGCTCCGCGCCGAGCAGCAGCACGGTGAAGACGACAAGACCGCCGCCCGGGCTCGTTCCCATGAAGCCCGATGTCAGCCCGCCGACGAGACCGACACCGATGCCTGCGAGGAGATCGTGAATCCAGGACATCGCTTACGTCCTGGTCCGTCGCTTGATGTCAGGCCTGGTCGTGCGAAATCCCTCGATCACGCCGCCCACGGCCATCATGCAGGCCTCGATGTCTAAATCCTCGCCCCAGCATTTCTGCAGTACGAAGCCCTGAAAGATCGCGATGAGCACGCGTGCGATCGCATCGGCGCCGAGGTCGCGCTTGATCAGGCCGTCATGCTGGCCGCGCTCGACCAGCGCGACGATCAGCGCGCGCGGCAGGTCGATGCCTTCGACGACGCTGGTGCGGACGCGGCGGTTACGAAGCGCCTCCGCCCAGCCGTGGATGCCGACGCGACGCCTCGCTTCGCCGGCGGGATCGGTGAGCCATTGCGCGTAGACGCGGATCAGCGCGTGGAGTCCTTCGATCGGATCACCCGATCCCTGTGCCACCGAGTTGAGCACGGCCTCGCGACGATGCCGGTCGTCGGCGAGCGCCTCGATCAAATCGTCCTTGCTCTGGAAGTAGAGATAGACCGCGCCGTGGCTCAAGCCCGACCGTTTGACGATGTCGGCCATGCCGGTCTGGTGAAAGCCTTGCTCGGCGAAGCAGGCGAGGGCCGCTTCGAGGATCTGCTGCCGCCGGCCTTCGCGTTGCTTGTCGCTGATCTTGGGCATTTTGGCCGTCCATAAATAACTGACAGATCGGTCGTTTTGACGGTTTGCTCGACGCGGCGCTTACAAAGCCGGATATAATAAAAAACGATCAGTCAGTCAGTTTTATTATCAAAGGCGATCTTGGTCAAGTCCAGACGGTCCGGAAACAGGAGGATCAAACCGTTGCCGGGGCCGTGGCTGAGGTGCGGCGGCCCGGCCGGCGATCGCGCGGCTAGAACAGCCGTCCGCCGTTCGGCACAGGCTTGCTCGGCTGCACCAGCACGACCTTGCCCTCGGCATCGGGGAAGCCGAGTGTCAGCACCTCGGAGACGACCGGGCCGATCTGTCGCGGCGGGAAGTTCACGACGGCCGCGACCTGCTGCCCCACCAGCGTCTCGAGCGGATGATTTTCGGTGATCTGGGCCGAGCTCTTGCGCACGCCGATCGCGGGACCGAAGTCGATCCACAGCCGCCAGGCCTGCTTGCGTGCCTCCGGGAACGGTTTTGCATCGACGATGGTGCCGACGCGGATATCGACCGCGAGGAAGCTGTTGAAGTCGATGGCTGGCGACACGGCCGCGGCGGGATCGTGAGTGACGTGCATTGATGTATCCGTTCGGAGAGCGAGGTTCGTTCGCAATGTTGTCGCGCGAACCGGAGTTTCGTACAACGCTGCAGTCATCCAACGACGCATGCGCGAGGAAGGTCTTGCCCAACATCATCTACGGCATCAAGAACTGCGACACCATGAAGAAGGCGCGCGCCTGGCTCGACACCCATGGCGTCGCCTACGAGTTCCACGACTACAAGGCGGCGGGCGTCGAGAAGGACAAGCTCAAGCAGTGGAGCGACAAGGCTGGCTGGGAGACGCTGCTCAATCGCGCTGGCACGACCTTCAAGAAGCTGCCGGATTCCGACAAGGAAGGCCTCACCGAGAAGAAGGCGCTGGCGCTGATGCTAGCGCAACCATCGATGATCAAGCGGCCGGTGCTCGAAGTCGGCGGCAAGCTTCTGGTCGGCTTCAAGCCGGATATCTATGCCAAGGAAGTCAAGGCCAAGTAGGTCAAGGCCAAGTAGGTCGGCGCCAAATCGCGCTGCCCCCTAATTCAGCTCGACGATCTCGGTGGTGACGCCGGGCTGATCGGCGAACTCGACGAGGTCGGCGGCAGCGATCCGGCCGGGAGCGCGATGGAAGAGATCGCGGTCGATCACCGTGCGCAGTTTCGGGCGCGGCAGCGCGTCATTTCCGCGCATCAGATTCTTGATCTCGAAGCCGCCGTCCTCGCAGAATGTCTTGAGCGAGGCGATGACGTGGCAGACCTTGCCGTCGGTCTGGAACGGCAGCAGCAGCCGTTCATAGGCAACCACGCGGCCATAGATGTCGTCGACGTCGGCCACGCTGTAGACCGGAAGGCCGCGCGCCACGCATTCATAATAGATCGGCATCACGAAGGGTGCGAGGCGCGGCCCGATATAGTCGTCGAGCAGAACGCCCTTGCCGGTCTGTCCATAGGCGCGCGAGATGCGCGTGCCTTCGCTCTGGATGATGAGGCGCGGCGTCGGCGCCGAGATGTCGACGGTATAATAGATGAGATCGGACAGCTCTTCCTCGAGCCGAGCGGGCTGATACTCCCAGATCGCCGGCACCATCTGCCCGCGCGCATAAAGTCGCAGCCACGTGTTCAGGAGATCACGCTGCCTGATCGACTTGACGACAGAAGGAGCGGCGCTTGCAAAATCCAAGGCAATTTCCAAGACAATATTCCCGACGCATAAAACCCGCGCATGATCCATGCGGCGGGAAAATTTTCTATGAAGGCTGGCGCGCGGGATGAAAGACCGTTAACGACGGCTTGATGACCGGTGCCTTGCGAACCGGGAGGCCGGGCAGGCGACATCAAAACGCGTCCGACTAAGGGAGCATAAGCCTCCCGGCCGGAGACCTGATCTGCTCAGCTTTCCGCCTTGCCTAACCCCCGTCACCTCCGGCATATTCCGCGCCCGGAGGCGACGTTCCGGGACAGGCTCCAAGGCCCCCGGAAAGCCGAATTAACTAAGGACAGCCACGCGTATTGTGCGGGCAGGGGGAAATCTGTTTGGCCGATGAGTTCATTCTCGAAACGGAAGGCTTGACCAAGGAGTTCGCGGGCTTCTTCGCCGTCCGCGACGTTGCGCTCAAGGTTCGCCGTGGGAGCATTCACGCGTTGATCGGCCCGAACGGGGCGGGCAAGACGACGTGCTTCAATCTTTTGACCAAGTTCCTCAAACCGTCCGCCGGCAAAATTCTGTACAAGGGGCAGGACATCACGGCGATGGCGCCGGCCGATGTGGCGCGCCTGGGACTGGTCCGTTCATTCCAGATCTCGGCGGTGTTTCCGCATCTCACCGCGCTGGAAAACGTCCGCGTCGCGCTTCAGCGCCAGCACGGCAGTTCCTTCGATTTCTGGCGCTCCAAGTCCGTGCTCAACCGCTTCAACGATCGCGCGCGTGAACTGTTGAACGATGTCGGCCTCAGCGAGTTTGCCAATACGCCCGCGGTCGAGATGGCCTACGGCCGCAAGCGCGCGCTCGAGATCGCAACCACGCTCGCGCTCGACCCGGAGATGATGCTGCTGGACGAGCCGATGGCGGGTATGGGCCACGAGGACATCGACAAGATCGCGGCGCTGATCAAGCGCATCTCGGCGAAATATACCATCCTGATGGTCGAGCATAATCTGAGCGTCGTGGCCAATCTCTCCGACATCATCACCGTGCTGACGCGCGGGCAGGTGCTGGCGCAAGGCCATTACAGCGAGCTCACCAAGGACGAGCGCGTCAAGGAAGCCTATCTGGGAGCCGGTCATGCGTGAGACTGCAACCGCGGACGCTCCCGCAAAAGCCGCAACCGGCGGCAACATCCTCCAGGTCCGCAACCTGGAAGCATGGTACGGCGAGTCCCACATCCTGCACGGGATCAATTTCGACGTGAACGCGGGCGAGGTCGTCACCCTGCTCGGGCGCAACGGCGCCGGCAAGACGACCACGCTGAAGTCCATCATGGGCATCATCGGCAAGCGGACCGGCTCGGTGAAGTTCAACAACCAGGACATCATCCGCGCGACCTCCGACAAGATCGCGCGGATGGGCATCGCGTTCTGCCCGGAGGAACGCGGCATTTTCTCCAGTCTCGATGTGCGGGAGAATTTGTTGCTGCCGCCGGTGGTTCGCCCGGGCGGATTGCCGCTCGAGCAGATCTTCGATCTGTTTCCGAATCTGAAGGAACGTCTCAACAGCCAGGGCACCAAGCTCTCCGGCGGTGAGCAGCAGATGCTCGCGATCGCGCGCATCCTGCGCACCGGCGCGAGCTTCCTGATGCTGGACGAGCCGACCGAGGGCCTTGCGCCCGTCATCATCCAGCAGATCGGCCACACCATTGCACGGCTCAAGAAGGAGGGTTTTACCATCCTCCTGGTCGAGCAGAACTTCCGGTTCGCATCCACCGTCGCCGACCGCTATTACGTGGTCGAGCACGGCAAGATCATTGACGGATTTTCCAATTCGGAGCTTGCCGCCAACATGGACAAGCTCCACACCTATCTCGGCGTCTAAGACGGCCAAGCGTCAAACGGCCACGAGAAAATTCACGAGGGAAGTAGCATGAAAAAGTCGATTGCGTCGTTTCTGCTCGGCACGGCGTTGGCCGTCACCACGGCTGGCGTAGCCTTTGCGCAGGACAAGACCGTCAAGATCGGCGCGCTGTCCGATCAGTCCGGCCTCTACGCCGACCTCGGCGGTCCCGGCTCGACGCTCGCCGCCCAGATGGCCGTCGAAGATTCCGGCCTTGCGGCGAAGGGTTGGAAGATCGACATCATCTCCGGCGATCACCAGAACAAGCCCGACATCGGCACCGCGATCGCGCGGCAATGGTTCGACGTCGACAAGGTCGACATCATCGTCGACGTGCCGAACTCCGGCGTGGCGCTCGCCGTCAACAACGTCATCAAGGAAAAGAATGGCGTCTACATCAACTCGGGCGCCGCGACCTCGGACCTCACCAACGCGCAGTGCTCGCCCAACACGGTGCACTGGACCTACGACACCTACATGCTGGCCCATACCACGGGGCAGGCGCTGGTGAAGGCCGGTGGCGACAGCTGGTTCTTCCTGACCGCGGACTACGCCTTCGGTGCGGCGCTCGAGCGCGACACCACGGCCGTGGTCACCGCCAACGGCGGCAAGGTGGTCGGCGGCGTCAAGCATCCGCTCAACACGCCGGACTTCTCCTCGTTCCTGCTGCAGGCACAGGCGTCCAAGGCCAAGATCATCGGCCTTGCCAATGCCGGCGGCGACACCACCAACTCGATCAAGCAGGCGGCCGAGTTCGGCATCGTCAAGGGCGGACAGAAGCTCGCGGCGCTGCTGCTGTTCCTCACCGACGTCAAGGCGATTGGCCTCGAGACCGCGCAGGGCCTCAACTTCACCGAGACGTTCTATTGGGACATGGACGACAAGACCCGGGCCTTCTCCAAGCGCTTCTCCGACAAGATGAAGAACAACGCGCCGCCCACCATGGTGCAGGCCGGCGTCTATGCGGGCGTGCGTCACTATCTCAAGACGCTGGAAGCGCTCGGCGGCAATCCCCATGACGGCGTCAAGGTCGTCGAGAAGATGAAGTCGTTGCCGACGGAGGACGACCTGTTCGGCAAGGGCGAGATCCAGCCGAACGGCCGCACCATCCACAGCGCCTACCTGTTCGAGGTGAAGAAGCCCTCGGAGTCCAAGGGGCCGTGGGACTTCTACAAGCTGGTCGGCACCGTGCCGGGCGACCAGGCTTTCACGCCGCTGTCCGAGAGCAAGTGCGCGCTCTTGAAGAAGTAAGATAACCGCCCGCAGGCGATCAGGCCTGCGGGCGATTTTCAGGCAACGCCGAAGGGACCGGGTGCGGGATCGATGCAGGCTCTTTACGCTCAGCTACTGGTGGGATTGATCAACGGCTCGTTCTACGCGCTGCTCAGTCTCGGGCTTGCCGTGATCTTCGGCATGCTCAACATCATCAATTTCGCCCATGGCGCGCTCTACATGATGGGCGCGTTCGTTGCCTATTTCCTGCTGAGCCTCGGGGGCATCAACTATTGGTGGGCGCTGCTGATCGCGCCTGTTATCGTCGGTATCTTCGGCATGATCCTGGAACGGACCATGCTGCAATGGCTGACGGGGCTCGACCACCTCTACGGCCTGCTCCTGACCTTCGGCATCGCGCTGATCGTGCAGGGCGTGTTCCAGAACTATTTCGGCTCCTCCGGTCTGCCTTACGCCATTCCGGACCAGCTCAAGGGCGGCATGAATCTCGGCTTCATGTTCCTGCCGATCTATCGCGGCTGGGTCGTCATCTTCTCGCTGGTGGTGTGTATCGCCACCTGGTTCCTGATCGAGAAGACGCGGCTCGGTGCTAACCTGCGCGCTGCCACTGAAAATCCGATGCTGGTGCGCGCTTTCGGCATCAACGTGCCGCGCATGATTACGCTGACCTACGGTCTTGGCGTCGGCCTTGCCGCGCTCGCCGGTGTGCTCTCGGCCCCGATCAACCAGGTGCGGCCGTTGATGGGCGCCGACCTCATCATCGTCGTGTTCGCGGTGGTCGTGATCGGCGGCATGGGATCGATCATGGGCTCCATCATCACCGGCTTTGCGCTCGGTGTGATCGAGGGCCTGACCAAGTATTTCTACCCAGAGGCCTCCAACACCGTCGTGTTCGTGCTGATGGTGCTGGTGCTCTTGGTGAAGCCAACGGGACTGACGGGAAGGGCGGCCTGATATGACAGCCTTGACGGACGACACGCTGCCGGTAACCCCGCGCGCGATGCGTGACGAGATGGTCGTGTTCGTGGTGATGGCGCTGCTGCTGGCGTCGGTGCCCTTCACGGGCGTCTATCCGTTCTTCGTGATGCAGGCGCTGTGCTTTGCGCTGCTTGCCTGCGCCTTCAACCTGCTGATCGGCTATGGCGGCCTGTTGTCGTTCGGCCACGCAATGTTCATGGGCACCGCCGGCTATTGCAGCGCGCACGCGCTGAAAGTGTGGGCGTTGCCGCCGGAGCTCGGCATCCTCGTTGGAATCGTCGCGGCGTTCGGGCTGTCGCTCATCACCGGCTATATCTCGATCCGCCGCCAGGGCATCTATTTCTCGATGATCACGCTGGCGCTGTCGCAGCTCCTGTACTTCATCTACCTCCAGGCGCCGTTCACCCATGGTGAGGACGGCATTCAGGGCATTCCGCAGGGGCGGATGTTCGGTTTGCTCGATCTCTCCAAGCCGACGGTGCTTTATTACGTCGTGCTGGCTGGCTTCCTCGCCGGCTTCCTGCTGATCTACCGCATCATCAACTCGCCGTTCGGTGAAGTGCTGAAGTCGATCCGCGAGAACGAGCCGCGCGCGATCTCGCTCGGCTACCGGACCGACCAATATAAATTCCTGGCTTTCGTCCTGTCCGGCACGCTGGCCGGCTTTGCCGGATCACTGAAGGTGTTCGTGGCGCAGAATGCCTCGCTCACCGACGTGCACTGGACGATGTCGGGCGAGGTCGTGCTGATGACGCTGGTTGGCGGTCTCGGCACCATCTTCGGCCCCGTGGTTGGTGCCTTCGCGATCATCGCCATGCAGCAATATCTGGCGGGTTTTGGCCAATGGGTGACAGTGATCCAGGGCTCGATCTTCGTGGTCTGCGTGCTCACCTTCCGCCGCGGCGTCATCGGCGAAATCGCTCATTACTTCCGGCGTTCGCTCTAAGCCATTGATATCGCGTCAATTTCATTGGCGCGATAATCCGGTGGATGATCCTGCTTCGCGGGCGTGAGATGACACGCGCGCGGGGTGGAAATGGTCTATGACAGTTTCATGACGGTCCGTTCGGGCCGGGCCATTTCCAACCGGTAGCCTATCCCCATGATGCGATGGTTTCGCGCTTTCCTGCCCAAGGAAGAACGGTTCTTCGACCTGTTCGACCGCCATGCACAGACGGTGATCCAGGGCTCGATCGCGCTCCAGGGCATGCTCAACGGGGGAGAGGAGACGCCGGTCTACTGTCAGCGCGTCAACCAGTTCGAAAACGACGCCGACAACATCACCCGTGAGGTGCTGACGGCGGTGCGCCGCACCTTCATCACCCCCTTCGACCGTGGCGACATCAAAAATCTGATCACCTCGATGGACGACGCCATCGACCAGATGCAGCAGACGGCCAAGGCCGTGATGCTGTTCGAGGTCCGCACCTTCGAGCCGCCGATGCGGGAGATTGGCGGGCTCCTGATCGAATGCGCCAATCTCGTGGGGCGCGCGTTGCCGCTGATGCAGTCGATCGGCCCGAACGTCGCGATGCTGACCGCGATCACGGAAGAGCTGGGTAAGCTGGAGGGCCGGGTCGACGATCTCCATGACATCGGGCTGAAGGAGCTGTTCCTCAAGCACCGTGATGGCAGCGCGATGGATTTCATCGTCGGCGTCGAGATCTACGACCACCTCGAAAAAGTCGCCGATCGTTTCGACGACGTCGCGAACGAGATCAACAGCATCGTCATCGAGCAAGTTTAGGGCAGGGGTCGCGCCGTGGATGCTGCGCTCGGACTTCCTGTCCTCGTCGGCTTGATCGCCGTCGCGCTGCTGTTCGACTTCCTGAACGGCCTGCACGACGCCGCCAATTCGATCGCGACCATCGTGTCGACCCGCGTGCTGCGGCCGCAATTCGCGGTACTCTGGGCCGCGTTCTTCAATTTCATCGCCTTCATGGTGTTCGGGCTGCATGTTGCCCAGACCATCGGCACCGGCATCATCGATCCCGCGGTGGTCGACGCCCAGGTGATCTTCGCGGCGCTTGTCGGTGCGATCGTCTGGAACCTGGTGACCTGGGCGCTGGGCATCCYGTCCTCGTCGTCGCATGCGCTGATCGGCGGCCTCGTCGGCGGCGGCATGGCCAAGGCGGGGATCTCGGCGGCGGTGTGGAGCGGACTGTCCAAGGCGGTGCTGGCGATCGTGCTGTCGCCGCTGGTCGGTTTCTTGCTCGCGATGATGCTGGTCGCGATCGTGTCCTGGCTCTCGGTGCGCTCGACGCCGTTCGCGGTCGATCGCGCCTTCCGCATCCTGCAATTCGCCTCCGCCTCGCTCTATTCGCTCGGCCATGGCGGCAATGACGCCCAGAAGACCATGGGCATCATCGCCGTGCTGCTCTATTCGCAGGGGCATCTCGGCGGTGAATTCTCGGTGCCGTTCTGGGTGGTGCTGTCCTGCCAGGCCGCGATGGCGCTGGGCACCCTGATGGGCGGCTGGCGCATCGTCCGCACCATGGGCCTGCGCATCACCAAGCTGACGCCGATGCAGGGCTTTTGCGCCGAGACCGGCGGCGCCGCGACCCTGTTCATGGCGACCTTCCTCGGCGTTCCCGTCTCGACCACCCACACCATTACCGGCGCGATCGTCGGCGTCGGCGCGGCCCGCCGCGTTTCGGCGGTGCGTTGGAACGTCGCGAGCTCGATCGTCTATGCCTGGGTGATCACGATCCCGGCCTCGGCCATTGTCGCGGCGCTGACCTGGTGGGCGGTCCAGATTTTCGTCAGGTGACGAATTTCAGCCCGGCGATGCCGGCGACGATCAGCCCAATGCTGGCGAGGCGGAACGCGGTGGCCGGCTCGCCGAACAGAATAATGCCAAGCGCGGCGGTACCGACCGCGCCGATGCCGGTCCAGACCGCATAGGCGGTTCCGACGGGCAGCGATTTGAGCGCTATTCCGAGCAGGATGACGCTGCCGGCCATCGCCGCGAGCGTGATGACGGACGGAACAAGCTTGGTAAAACCCTCGGTGTATTTCAGGCCGATCGCCCAGGTAATCTCGAGAAGACCGGCGACGAACAGGATACTCCAGGCCATGACGACCCTCCATTCAAGGCAGGGTCGTCCCCGCGGCGGATATGCTGATGAGGGGGGAGGCCGTCCTCCCCGGGAGCGGATATGGGGCTGGCCGTAGGGCTCCGCAATCACCACATGAGGCTTGATCAGGCCCATTTTCCCTGCCAAACGCTCCCGCCATGTCCGACATCGCCATATCAGCCGACTCGCCGGCCCGTTCCCCGCTTGCCACCGAGGTGGCGCGGCGGCGCACCTTCGCGATCATCTCCCACCCGGACGCGGGCAAAACCACGCTGACCGAGAAACTGCTGCTGTTCGGCGGCGCCATCAATCTCGCCGGCCAGGTCAAGGCCAAGGGCGAGCGGCGCAACACCCGTTCGGACTGGATGAAGATCGAGCGCGAGCGCGGCATCTCGGTCGTGACCTCGGTCATGACGTTCGAGTTCGAGGGTCTCGTGTTCAACCTGCTGGACACGCCGGGCCACGAGGACTTTTCGGAGGACACCTACCGTACGCTGACGGCCGTCGACTCCGCTGTCATGGTGATCGACGCCGCCAAGGGCATCGAGGCGCGCACCCGAAAGCTGTTCGAGGTCTGCCGCCTGCGCGACATTCCGATCATCACCTTCATCAACAAGATGGACCGCGAAAGCCGCGACGTCTTCGAGCTGCTCGACGAGATCGAGAAGACGCTGGCGCTCGACACCACGCCGATGACCTGGCCGGTCGGCCGCGGCCGCGATTTCCTCGGCACCTATGACGTCGCCAATGGCGGCGTGCGCCTGCTCGAAGGCGGCGGCGCCAAGACTGGCGCGGCCCAGCAGATCGAGATTGCGGAACTGGCCAAGCTCAACGCCAATCTTGACGTCTCCGCGGTGAAGGACGAGCTCGAACTCGTCACCGAGGCTTCGAAACCGTTCGAGCTCGCCGCCTTTCGCGAGGGCCATCTGACGCCGGTCTATTTCGGCAGCGCGCTACGCAATTTCGGCGTCGGCGACTTGCTGGAAGGTCTCGGCAAGTTCGCGCCCGAGCCGCGCGCGCAGGAGAGCGACCAGCGCAAGGTCGAGGCGACCGACCCGCGCATGAGTGCCTTCGTGTTTAAGATCCAGGCGAACATGGATCCGAACCACCGCGACCGCATCGCCTTCGCGCGCCTGTGCTCCGGCAAGCTCAGCCGCGGCATGAAGGCCAAGCTGGTGCGCACCGGCAAGAGCATGCCGCTGTCGAGCCCGCAATTCTTCTTCGCGCAGGACCGGTCGGTCGCGGACGAAGCCTTCGCCGGCGACGTCGTCGGCATTCCCAATCACGGCACGCTGCGCATCGGCGACACCCTGACCGAGGGCGAGGATTTCACCTTCGTCGGCGTACCGAGCTTCGCGCCGGAAATCGTCCGCCGCGTGCGTCTCACCGACGCGATGAAGGCGAAGAAGCTGAAGGAAGCGCTTCAGCAGATGTCCGAAGAGGGCGTTGTGCAAGTGTTCCGCCCGCGCGACGGCGCACCGGCGCTGGTCGGCGTGGTCGGCGCGCTCCAGCTTGACGTGCTGAAGGCACGCCTCGAGGCGGAATATTCGCTGCCCGTCGAGTTCGAGGTCAGCGAGTTCCAGCTCGCGCGCTGGGTCTCATCCGAAGATCGCAAGAAGCTCGACACTTTCATCGCGGCCAACACCTCGAGCATCGCCGACGATGTCGACGGCGATCCCGTGTATCTGGCGAGAAACGAGTTCTATCTCGGCTACGCCAGGGAGCGCGCCGAGGGCATCGAGTTCACGAACGTCAAGGACGTCAAGAAGAAGGGGTAGGGCGCTCTCTGCGCTCTGCTGCGTGGCCACACTCCGCTGTCATTCCCCGCGTAGGCGGGGAATCCAGTACGCCGCAGCCTCTCGATTCCATCACCGCCGTCTCGGAGTACTTGGTCGCCCGGTCGAGCCGGGCGACGACACCGGAGCTAAGCGCGAGCATGTGAACAGCCGCAGGCTTGACGCGTTCGTTGGCAATGCCACGTTTGTGCGTGTGACATTGTGAGCTCGCATCATGTGGCGCGGCATCCTCGTTTTCCTCCTGTTGGCGATATCGACGGTTGCCGCCGATGCGCAGCGCCGCCAGATCAATCCGATCCCGTTTTCGCATGAGCCGTGCAGCGTGCTCGCCGGCCGGCCCTGCACGCCGTACTATTGCAGCCCGCTCGAGCCCGGCCCCTGCATTCCCGAGATCGATTATCCCTACGGTCAGAACCTCCAGCTTACGATCGAAACCGTGCCGACGGAGGCTGATCGCGCCAAATACCGGAAGCCGGATCACGATCTCGATACGATCGGAGATCTCTTCGCCGAGCTGCGCACCTGCTGGTCGCCGCCATCGGACAATGCGCGCGCGGGCATGCAGATGGCGGTGCGCTTCAGCTTCAACAAGGCAGGCGGCATGATCGGTCCGCCGCAGCTGACCTATGCGACCGCGGGCGTCCCGGCCGATACCCGAACGACCTATCTCAACGCGATCAATTCATCGCTGAAAGCCTGCCTGCCGCTCAAATTCACCAGCGGCCTCGGCGGCGCTCTGGCCGGACGCCCGATCGCGATCCGCTATGTCGATAATCGCGAGCTTGGAAAATAGCTCCATCGCCTCATCCGGATGACCGCGCTGTTGCAGACCCGAGCCTGCACGCCTCACCATGAGGCGTGAGAGTTGCGACCCGCGCCCAATCGATGATACGCCATAGGCGGGGGCGCTGGTTGAGGGGAGGATGTCGTGGGTCTGCTGGTCATGATCCTGGGGCTGATGCTGTTTTTTGCGGCCCATGTTTTCACAACGAAACGAGAGGCGCGCGCGCAAGCGATCGCGAGACTGGGCGAGGGGACCTACAAGATCCTCTATGCGGCCGTCTCGCTTGCGGGACTGGCGCTGATCATCTGGGGCTTCGCCCACTATCGCGCTGCCGGAATGATCCCGGTTTGGGAGCCGCCGGTCGCATTCAAGCACATTACAGTCGCGCTGATGCTGCCCGCGGTTATCCTGGTGGTGGCGTCCTACTTGCGCGGGCGCATCTATGCGACGCTGAAGCATCCGATGCTGGCGGGCATCAAATTGTGGGCGGCCGCGCATCTGCTCGCCAATGGCGATCTCGGCTCCATCATCCTGTTTGGCTCGTTCCTGGGCTGGGCGGTGTACGACCGCATCTCGCTGAAGCATCGCACCGATGGCGGCGGCCCGCCGATTCCGGTGGGTGGGGTCACCAATGATCTGATCGCCGTTGCAGTCGGTGTCGTCGCTTATCTCGCGCTGGCCTTCGCATTCCACCCGGTTGTGATCGGCGTTCCCGTCATGGGAGGCTGACGACAGCCGATCAGCGCAAGACGGTTCCGCGCAGCCGTGCGCGGAACGTGACAAGCAACAGCCGAGGGCATCCCGATGGACTGGTCGCAATCTCAGATCCCGCCGATGCGGTTCGAGGCGCGCTTCGGCGATCGGGTGGTGCCGGCCTTCTGCGACCGGCCGGCGAGCCTGTGGGCGATGATCGCGGACGCTTGCGCCCGCAATCCGGACGGCGAAGCGCTGATCGCAGGCGATGTCCGGTTGAGCTGGCGACAGGCGGTGGAGCAGGCGGCGCGGATCGCGGCGGGCTTTCGCAAGCTCGGCCTGCAGCGCGGCGACCGGGTCGCGATCCTGCTCGGCAATCGTATCGAATTTCCGCTGCTGCTGTTTGCCGCCGCGCATGAGGGGCTGGTGACGGTGCTGCTCGGCACGCGCCAGCAGAAGCCCGAGATCGCCTATGTCCTCGCCGATTGCGGCGCCAAGATCCTGATCCATGAAGCAGGGCTCACMGGGCGGCTGCCCGATGCGCTTGACGTCCCCGATGTCATCCACCGCATCGCCATCGACAGCGATCAGGCCCTGTCGCGTTTCGCCGTGCTCGCCGACAACGTCCCGGCATCGGCGCCAGTCGAGATCGGCGAGGAGGACACCGCGATGATCCTCTACACCTCGGGCACGACGGGCAAGCCGAAGGGGGCGATGCTCGCCCATTGCAACATCGTCCATTCCTCGATGGTGTTCGTCTCCTGCCTGCAATTGACGGAAGCGGACCGCTCGATCGCGGCAGTGCCGCTCGGCCACGTCACCGGCGTCGTCGCCAACATCACGACCATGATCCGCTGCGGCGGCGCGCTGATCATCATGCCGGAATTCAAGGCCGCCGATTATCTCAAGCTCGCCGCACGCGAGCGCGTCACCTACACCGTGATGGTGCCGGCGATGTACAATCTCTGCCTGCTCCAGCCCGATTTCGACAGCTACGATCTCTCGAGCTGGCGCATCGGCGGCTTTGGCGGCGCACCGATGCCGGTCGCGACCATCGAGAAGCTCAAGGTGACGATTCCCGGCCTGAAGCTCGCGAACTGCTACGGCTCGACCGAGACGACGTCGCCCTCGACGATCATGCCGGGCGAGCTGACCGCGAGCCACATCGACAGTGTCGGCCTGCCGTGTCCCGGTGCCCGCATCGTCGCGATGGGAGCGGACGGGCGCGAGCTGCCCGCTGGCGAGATCGGCGAGCTCTGGATCCGGAGCGCCTCCGTCATCAAGGGCTACTGGAATAACCCGAAGGCGACGCCCGAAAGCTTCACGGGCGGATTCTGGCATTCCGGCGATCTCGGCTCGGTCGATGCGGAGGGGTTTGTCCGCGTGTTCGACCGGCAGAAGGACATGATCAATCGCGGCGGCCTGAAGATCTATTCGGCCGAGGTCGAATCCGTGCTGGCCGGCCACCCCGCCGTGGTCGAGAGCGCGATCATTGCCAAGGCCTGCCCGGTGCTGGGCGAGCGCGTCCACGCCGTGGTGGTGACGCGCGCCCCGGTGGCGAGCGAAGCCTTGCGCGCCTGGTGCGCGGAGCGGCTGTCCGACTACAAAGTCCCCGAAACCATGGCGATCACCTCCGAGCCGCTGCCGCGCAATGCCAACGGCAAGGTGCTGAAGCGGCAGCTGCGGGAGCTCCTGGGAACCTGAGCCGGACAGGCCGGTCCGGGCTATCCCGGGTGGTTAACGCCTTGATTGGGCTCGCTTTGCCTTGCCACCGCCATATCGTTAGGGTACCCCGCCGCCACGTGGGGGACGGGATTCCTGACGCGAACGCATTGGCGCGCGCACCCGGACGGGCATGGGATTAACATAAGTGTCTGAATTATTTGACGAAGTCGACGAGGAAGTACGTCGCGAACAGCTCAAGAAGCTGTGGGACAAGTATTCGATTGTCTTCATTGCCCTGATGGTGCTGATCGTGGCCGCCGTCGGCGGCTGGCGCGGCTACCAGTATCTGGAGGGCAAGAAGGCCGCCGAGGCCGGTGCAGCCTTCGAGAAGGCCGCTGAGCTGTCCGACCAGGACAAGCACGCCGAGGCCGAGGCCGCCTTCACCGCGCTCGCCGCCAAGGCTCCCTCGGGTTATCGCACCCTGGCGCGGCTACGTGCCGCGGCCGAGGCAGCGCCCCGCGATCCCAAGGCGGCCGCCAAGATGTTTGACGACATCGCCGCCGATCGCAGCATCGGTGGTGAGTGGCAGGACTTGGCGAAGATCCGCGCCGCCGGCTTGCTGGTCGACAGCGCGTCCTATGCCGACATGCAGCAGCGGCTGGAGTCCTCCGCCGCGCCCAAATCCACGTTCCGCCACAGCGCCCGCGAGTTGCTGGCGCTATCGGCCTGGCGCAACAACGACATGACCGCGGCCCGCAAATGGCTCGACGCGATTGCCGAGGATGGCGAAACGCCGCCCGGTTTGCGCTCACGCGCCGAGGCGCTCCAGGCCCTGCTGCCGCCCGTCGCCAAAAGCTGACCAAGAGCTGACCTTCGGGCTCTCTGACGTAGACGAGACACAAGATGCGCCGCACGCCACGCTTGATCGCAGCCGCCGTCCTGATCGCCTTCACGGGCATCCTGGGCGGCTGCTCCAGCTTCGATCCAAGCGACATGCTCGACTTCCTCGACACCAAGAAGAAGCTGCCGGGCGACCGCAAGCCGGTCTTCCCGGAGGGCGTTCCGGGCCTCGAGCAGGGCGTGCCGCGGGAGATGTACAAGGGCGCAGCACAGCAGCAGCCGGATCCGAACGCACCGGCCGTCGCGGCTCTGCCCGCCGAGCCGCCGCCCGAGGCCAAGCCGGCAAAGGGTGCCAAGGCGAAGAAGACCAAACAGCCTGCCAGCGCCTCCACCGCGCCCGCTGAGGCGCCGGCGGGCGAGGTTGACGGCGAGGCCCAGCCCGAGGCCGCGCCGCCTACGGCCGCTCCGCCGCCCAAGCAGAAGATCGTGCGCAAGCGCACCACCGCCCCGCCGCCGGATCAACCCGTCCAGCAGGCGCAACCGACCCAGACCACCCAGCAGCAATCGCAGGGAGCTTTCCCGGCACCGATGCCGAGCGGCAGCTTTTCGCGCTGATCACTTCATTACATTGACAGGCGCGGCCTTCGCAGCGCACGAATGACCGATGTCCTTCACGATTGCTATTATCGGCCGGCCAAATGTCGGCAAATCGACGCTGTTCAACCGCCTGGTTGGGCAGAAGCTCGCGCTCGTCGATGACCTGCCGGGCGTCACCCGCGACCGCCGCGAAGGCGAGGCCAGGCTCGGCGACCTCGAATTCACCATCATCGACACCGCCGGCCTCGACGAGGGCGCCAAGGGCTCGCTGACCGCGCGCATGCAGGAGCAGACCGAGGCCGCGATTGCACAGGCAGACGCGCTGTTCTTCGTCATCGATGCCCGCATCGGCCTCACGCCCACCGACCGCGCCTTCGCCGATTTCGCCCGCAAGGCCGACAAGCCGGTGCTGCTGGTCGCCAACAAGAGCGAAGGCAAGCATGGCGATGCCGGCGCGATGGAGGCCTTTGCGCTCGGCCTCGGCGATCCCATCCAGGTATCGGCCGAGCACGGCGAGGGCATGGGCGAGCTGTATGACGCCCTCCGCGAGTTGATGCCGGAGCCTGTCGATGAAGATGAAGCTGAGGACGACGAGCCGCTGACCGAGGAGGAGGCCGCGACGCGTCCGATCCGCGTCGCCATCGTCGGCCGGCCCAATGCCGGCAAGTCGACGCTGATCAACCATCTGCTCGGCGAGGAGCGCCTGCTGACGAGCCCGGAGGCCGGCACCACGCGCGATTCCATCGCGGTCGAGATCAACTGGAAGGGCCGTGATTTTCGCGTGTTCGATACCGCCGGCCTGCGCCGTCGCTCGCGCATCGAGGAAAAGCTGGAGAAGCTCTCGGTCGCCGACGCGTTGCGCGCGGTCCGCTTTGCCGAAGTCGTCGTGATGATGATGGACACGCAGAACCGCTTCGAGGAGCAGGACCTGCGCATCGCCGATCTGATCGAGCGCGAGGGCCGCGCGGTCGTGCTCGCCGTCAACAAATGGGATCTGATGGAGACCAAGGGCGGCGGCGCCATCTCGGGCCTGCGCCGCGATGCCGACCATTGGCTGCCGCAGATCAAGGGCGTGCCGATCGTCGCCGTATCAGGTCTGATGGGCGAGGGCATCGATCGTCTGATGCAGGCGATCCAGGACGCCTACGCGGTCTGGAACAGGCGCGTGCCGACTTCCGCGCTCAATCGTTGGTTCGAGCAGGCTGTGCAGGCCAATCCGCCGCCGGCCGTGTCCGGCCGACGGCTCAAGCTGAATTACATCACGCAGAACAAGGCGCGTCCGCCGAGCTTCGTGCTGTTCTGCTCGCGCGCGGACGCGGTGCCGCAGTCCTATTTGCGCTACCTGACCAATTCCATGCGCGAGACCTTTGAGCTGCCGGGTACGCCGGTGCGCATCACCTTGCGCGAAAAGGCCAACCCCTTCGCCCACAAGCGCAAGCGGCCGTCGTGAGCAACGATGCCGGCGAGGCGACGGCGCGAAGCGCTGCGCCGGTCCGGCGTGGTGCCGTCGCCTTCATCTTCGTCACCATCCTGCTCGACATGCTCGCGCTCGGCGTGATCATGCCGATCCTGCCGAAGCTGATCGAGAGCTTCGTCGACAACGACACCGCGCATGCGGCCCGCATCTTCGGCCTGTTCGGCACCGCCTGGGCGCTGATGCAGTTCGTGTTCTCGCCGGTGCTCGGCGCGCTGTCGGATCGCTTCGGACGGCGGCCGGTGGTGCTGCTGTCGAATTTCGGGCTCGCCGCCGACTATGTGCTGATGGCGCTCGCGCCGTCGCTGCTCTGGTTGTTCATCGGCCGCGTGATCTCGGGCATCACGTCGGCGAGCATTTCCACCGCCTTTGCCTATATCGCCGACATCACGCCGCCGGAGCGGCGCGCGGCCGTCTTCGGCAGGATTGGAGCTGCCTTCGGCGCCGGCTTCATCCTGGGCCCGGCGCTCGGCGGCCTGCTCGGCGATATCGATCCGCGGTTGCCGTTCTGGGCGTCGGCGGCTTTGAGCTTTGCCAATGCACTCTATGGGCTCTTCGTCCTGCCGGAATCGCTGGCGCCGGAGCGGCGCGCGCCGTTCCGCTGGACCAGCGCCAATCCGGTCGGAGCGCTGCACTTGCTGCGGTCCAACGCGGCGCTGGCCGCGTTATCCATCGTCAACTTCATCGCACAGGTCGCGCATGTCGTGCTGCCCTCGACCTTCGTGCTCTACGCGACCTATCGCTACGGCTGGGATTCCAAGACCGTGGGTCTGACGCTCGCGATGGTCGGTATCTGCGCCATGGTGGTGCAGGGGCTCGCCATCGGCCCGATCGTGCGCGTGCTCGGCGAGCGGAATGCGCTGGTGCTCGGTCTGTGCTGTGGCGCGATCGGCTTCGTGATCTTCGGCGCAGCGCCGACCGGGCCGTTGTTCTGGATCGGCATTCCCGTGATGTCGCTGTGGGGCATCTCGGGTGCCGCCATGCAATCGCTGATGACGCGACTGGTCGCGCCCGATCAGCAGGGCCAGTTGCAGGGCGCGACCGCGAGCGTGCAGAGCGTCTCGCAGCTCGTCGGGCCGTTCCTGTTCACGCTGACGTTTTCCTATTTCATCGGCGCCAGCGCGCCGTGGCATCTGCCCGGCGCGCCGTTCCTGCTTGCGGCGGTATTGATGGTGGTATGTGTCGCGATCGCGATGCGGTCGCTATCTGCCACGAAGACGGTCTCGTAGTATCGTAGGGTGGGCAAAGCGAAGCGTGCCCACCGCTTCTTCCAATCGCGGAGAGATGGTGGGCACGGCGCTTACGCGCCTTTGCCCACCCTACGGCAGTGTCGACTGTCTTACTTCTTCACCAACGGACACTCGCTGTCCTTGAGCGGCTTGGCCGCGTCTTCCGCCGCGATCGTGGCGATCTGCTTGTAGTAGTCCCACGGGCCCTTCGACTCCTCGGGCTTCTTCACCTCGAACAGATAGGCCGGGATGAGACGGCGTCCGTCCTGGCGCAGCGGGCCATTGCCGAACAGCGGATCGTCGGTCGGCAGCTCCTTCATCTTGGCGACGACCTTGGCGCCGTCATGCGGGTTGCCGCCGAGCGCTTCCATCGCCTTGAGATAGTGCAGCACCATCGCGTAGTTGCCGGCCTGGGTCATCGACGGCATCGCGTTCTTGCTGGCCAGGGCGGCGAAGCGCTTCGACCAGGCGCGGGTCTGCTCGTTCATGTCCCAGTAGAAGGACTCGGTGAAGGTCAGGCCGTGCGCGGTCTTTAGGCCCAGCGAATGCACGTCGTTGATGAACAGCAGCAGCGCCGCGAGCTTCTGGCCGCCCGATACGATGCCGAATTCGGCCGCCTGCTTGATCGAGTTCGTGGTGTCGCCGCCGGCATTGGCGAGGCCGACCACCTTGGCCTTGGACGATTGGGCCTGCAGCAGGAAGGACGAGAAGTCCGAGCTGTTGATCGGGTGCTTGACGCTGCCCAGCACCTTGCCGCCGTTTGCCGTCACGACGGCCGTGGTGTCGCGTTCCAGCGCGTGGCCGAAGGCATAATCCGCGGTAAGAAAGAACCAGGTGTCGCCGCCGGCCTTGGTCAGCGCCTTGCCGGTGCCGTTGGCGAGCATGTAGGTGTCGTAAGTGTAGGAGATCGTGTTCGGCGTGCAGGCCTTGCCGGTCAAGTCGGCAGAGGCGGCGCCGGAATTCAGCAGCACCGAATTCTTTTCCTTGACGAGGTTGCTGACCGCAAGCGCGACGCCGGAGTTCGGCGTATCAGCGATCGCATCGACCTTCTCGTTGTCGATCCACTGCCGAGCGATATTGACGCCGACGTCCGGCTTGTTCTGGTGATCGCCGCTCAGAACGTCGATCTTCCAGCCCTTCTTGAGCAGGCCGGAATCCTCGACGGCCATCTTGATCGCGACCACGGAGTTCGGGCCGCCGATATCGGCATAAAGGCTCGACATGTCATTCAAGACGCCGATCTTGACGGTCTTGTCCTGCGCGTAAGCGGATGTTGCAAAACCGAAGGCGGCACAGGCCAGAAGGGCCGCATAGCGGCGCGCGAGCGTCGTCGTCATAAAAGGTCTCCTCCATTTTCAATATGCGGACGGCTCTCTTGCGGAGCCTTGTTCCGGCTGATCGCTCTACCGTGTCCCACGGCTGGCGGCAATGCGCCTAAAGCCGGATGACGCTGCGGCGTAGCGTCATCCGTCGGTTAACCTTTGGGCAAAGTGTGTTGAGACGCTATTTGAGCGCGTCCGAGGTCAGCTTGAATTTCTGGATGCGCTTACCGGTGTCGACCTCGGCGGTATAGACGTTACCCTTGGCGTCTATCGCCATGGCATGCACCCAGTGGAACTGCCCGGCATTGCGGCCGTTGTGGCCGAAGCTGCCGGCCACGCTGCCGTCCTCGCGCTTGATCACCCGGATCTCGTTGTTCTCGCCGTCGGCGCTGAGCAAATAGGTCTGCTTCGGATCGGGCCAGATCGCGATGTCCCACACCGCGCCGTTGCCGAGGGTGTTCTTCTCGAAGAAGAACTCCTTCACGAAGGTGCCATCCTTTTTGAACACCTGGATGCGGTTGTTGATGCGGTCGCAGACGTAGACGAGACCGTCATTGGCGAGCTTCACGCAATGGACGGGATTTCCGAATTGTTGGGAGACGGGCGCCTTGGGATCATACGCCGCCTGCTTGTTGTCATCGGGCTTGTTGCCATAGGCGCCCCAGTGCCGCTTGTAAGCGAGCGTCGTCGCATCGAACACGATGACGCGGCGGTTGCCATAACCGTCGGCGACGTAGATTTCGTTCGCCTCCTTGTCGATCGCGGTTTCGGCGGGCTTGCCGAGCTGTGTGGTGTCGTTGCTGCCGAGGCTCGGCGCGATCTTGCCGATCTGGGCGACGAACTTGCCGTCGAGCGTGAACTTCAAAATGGCGTTGTCGTTGTCGGCGTTGCCGCCGACCCAGACGAAGCCGCGCTCGTCGACCTCGATGCCGTGCTCGCGGCCGACCCATTCATAGCCTTCGCCCGGACCGCCCCACGACCGCAGCAGATTGCCGTCGGTGTCGAATTCGAGCACGGGAGGCGCCGAGACGCAGCATTTCGAGCGCGGCGGGTTGAGGCCCGCGCCTTTCTCGTCATCGGTGAGCGAGCGCGGGCGATGGATCACCCAGATATGACCCTGCCAGTCGACGGTGATGCCGCCGACCTGACCGAGGATCCAGTTGTTCGGCAGCCGTTTTGGCCAGGAGGCATCGACCGCGAAGGTCGGGACGTCACCCGCAGTCGCCGTGCCCGGAAGCACGAACGCGATGGCTGCAATCAGGATGAAGAAGGCGTGAGAGACTCGTACGAGCGCACGGCCGAGCCTTGTACAGACAAGCCCTGCGCGATCATGCCACGGTGCCATGGCAACCTCCCTTTTTTGGCTTGCGGCTTGCTGCCGCTTGAGCGCGGGCAGTCAATCGCGGGGAGGCACGCGAGTCAATCAGGCCGGCGAGCGGAAGCTCATCAGCGTGCGGGTCTTGTAGTCGTAGAACTTGCCGGTTTCGGTCCAGTCAGGCGCGCACATCGGGACGATGAATTCGGCCACCTGCTCGGGTGTCTCCAGCGTCGCCGGATCTTCGCCCGGCATCAACGTGGCGCGCATCCGGGTGCGGATCGGGCCCGGGTTGAACAGGTTGACACGGAGCGGCGTGTTCGTGGTTTCCTGCGCCCAGGCGCGGGCCAGTGTTTCCAGCGCGGCCTTGGAGGCGGCGTAGGGGCTGACATAGGCGGTGGCCTTGTTGGCGGCGCCCGAGGTGATGAACACGGCCCGGCCGGCATCGGACTGCCTCAGCAGCGGTTCCATGCAGCGGATCAGCTGGAAGTTCGCCGAGACGTTGACGGCGATCACGTCGGTGAAAGTTTTCAGTTCGATGTGGCCGACCGGCGAGGAGGGGCCGAGCACGCCGGCATTGCCGACGAGGATGTCGAGCTTGCCATAACGTTCGTGCAGGCCGGCCCCGAGCCGCGCGATGCCGTCGGAATCGGTGAGATTGAGCGGCACCAGCGTGGCGCTGCCGCCGTCTTTCCGGATCTCGTCATCGAGCTCTTCCAGCCCGCCCTGCGTGCGCGCCGTCGCAACGATATGCGCGCCGGCCTTGGCCAGCGCCTTGGCCGTGGCGAAGCCGATGCCGCGCGAGGCGCCGGTGACGAGAGCGATACGGTTGGCGAGGGGTTTTGTCATGGCGGGGTTTTACAGGCGTGGATGGCCGGGACAAGCCCGGAATTTCTGCCCTCGAGCTCCCGCCGCAGCCCTACTGGATATTGGTACTATTGTTCGGGCCGTTCCCCGAGCTGTCAGGCGGCACCTTCATGCCCTGCCTGAAGGCGAAGACGATGAAGCCGACCAAAAGCCCTCCGCAGAGGATCGCGATGGTCAGCTGTATCGTCGCCGTCTCGCCGTCAGCTCGCCTCGGCCAGCAGCGACAATTGCCGCGGCTGCTGCTCGGTCTGGGTCTGGTCGGTGAGGTGGGTCGGATACGCCCCGGTGAAGCAATGATCCGAGAATTTCGGATTGGCGGGGTCGCGGCCGGGCTCGCCCATGGCGCGGTACATGCCGTCGATCGACAGGAAGGCGAGCGAGTCGGCGCCGATGATCTCGCGCATCTCCTCCAGCGAATGCGTCGCGGCCAGGAGGCCGCCGCGATCCGGCAGGTCGATGCCGTAATAATCGGGATAGAGGATCGGCGGCGAGGCGAGGCGGAAATGAACTTCCTTGGCGCCGGCATCGCGCATCATGCGCACGATCTTCTTCGAGGTGGTGCCGCGCACCAGCGAGTCGTCGATCAGGATGATGCGCTTGCCTTCGATCGCGGCGCGGTTGGCCGAATGCTTCATGCGCACGCCGGACTCGCGGATCGCCTGCGTCGGCTGGATGAAGGTGCGGCCGACATAGTGGTTGCGGATGATGCCGAGCTCGAACGGCACGCCTGAATGCTGGCTGTAGCCGACCGCGGCGGGTACGCCGGAATCCGGCACCGGGACGACGACGTCGATCGGCACATGGCTCTCGCGCGCGAGCTGCGCACCAAAGGCCTTGCGCACCTCGTAGACCGAGCGGCCGTGAACGATGGAGTCCGGACGGGAGAAATAGATGTATTCGAAGATGCAGGGGCGCGGCGCCATCGGCGGGAACGGCTTGTGGATGTCCTGGCCGTTCTCGTCGAACACGATGACTTCGCCGGGCTCGATGTCGCGAATGAAGCGCGCGCCGATGATGTCGAGCGCACAGGTCTCCGAGGTCAGGATCGGGCAACCGTCGAGCTCGCCGAGCACCAGCGGGCGGATGCCGCGTGGATCGCGCGCGCCGACCAGTTTCTTGTTGGTCAGCGAAACCAGCGCATAGGCGCCCTCGATCTCGCGCAGGGCGTCGATGTAGCGCTCGATGAAGCGGCTGCGCCGGGAGCGCGCGACGAGATGCAGGATCACCTCGGTGTCGGTGGTCGACTGCATCATCGCGCCGTTCTTCACGAGCTCGCGGCGCAGCGTCAGGCCGTTGGTGAGGTTGCCGTTGTGGGCGACCGCAAGGCCGCCGGCATTGAGCTCGGCGAACAGCGGCTGCACGTTGCGCAGGATGGTGGCGCCGGTGGTGGAGTAGCGGACATGGCCGACGGCCATATTGCCGGGCAGGCGGTCGATCACCTCGCGGCGGGAGAAGGTGTCGCCGACGAGGCCGAGGCGTCGTTCCGAGTGAAAACGGCTGCCGTCGTAAGAGACGATGCCGGCGGCCTCCTGGCCGCGATGCTGGAGGGCGTGGAGGCCGAGCGCCGTGATGGCCGCGGCGTCAGGGTGGCCGTAGATGCCGAAGACGCCGCATTCCTCGCGGAGCGTATCGCCCTCCAGGTCGTCCTGAAGCTCTAGCGCGGCTGGGCCGAGATCAAGTTGGGCGTCCTGGTCAGGGTGTCGCATCTCGTCCGCGCCTCTCTTTTAGGGCCTAATCAACGCGCCGCAGGTTTCTCGATCAGCTTCTTGAGGCTGTCACGAGCAGGTTTACTGTATCCGTCGCCAGTGCCCGAAGGCTGCGGTTCGGAATCAGCTTGATCATCATCTGGTTTGTTTTTCTTGAATCTCTTCAAGATGGTGTTCTCGGGGTCGTCAGGCAAGAGGGCCATCAGCCAATCCCCGGTTCCCTGGAGCACCACGCGAGATTTGGCCCCCGTGACCCAGTCCGGGCGCTGCTTGTCCGGCACCAGCCAGGTGAAGAACAGGAACGCGACCACGACGATCAAAAGCCCGCGAGCGAGGCCAAACAGGAAGCCCAGGGTGCGGTCTAGCGCGCCGATGCGCGAATCCAGGATCATGTCGGAGATCCGGACCGTGATCACGGAGACCACGACCAGGGTGCCCACGAACACGCCGGCGACCACGACGACGCTCGCCACCGTGTCGTTGTTGAAATAGGTCTTTGCGGTCGGCAGCAGCTTCGAGAACGAGTACAGCGTCACGATCGCCGCTGCGCCCCAGGCCGCGATCGACAGGATTTCGCGCATGAAGCCGCGGACCATGGCGAGCAGGCCCGAGATCAGCATCACACCGAGCAGGATCAGGTCGAGGAGTGTTACTGGCATCGGCTGGTCGGGTCCGCTCGTACTTCAAAGGTGCTCAGCGAATCGGTGCTTGGCCGTGGCCCTAAGTGAGGGCCAGACGGCGTTCCCGGCAAGGCCGCAACCACGCAATCCCATGCTGCTTTTGTGACGGCTGTATAGCGGTGGGGGCGGAGGACGTCACCTCCACCTAACCCTCTCCACGGCGGAATCTTGCCGGTGTGGCATTTTTCTCCGCCGGCGGGCTCGAGTCGCCGCGGCGGGAGCCCCGGGCCGCGATCTCGGCCACCAGTGTCGTCAGGCTGTTGATCGCGTTCAGGGACAGTCCGGCGTCGCCGCCAGCATCGCCGCCCCGGGCCGATTCGGGCAGCACGGCGCGCTTGAAGCCGAGCTTGACCGCTTCCTTGAGCCGGGCCGGGGTCTGTGCCACCGGGCGGATGACGCCGGAGAGCGAAATCTCGCCGAAATAGACAGCATCGGTGGGTAACTGCGCATTAACCAGGGATGAAACCAGTGCGGCCGCGGCGGCCATATCGGCCGCCGGCTCGTGGATGCGCAGGCCGCCCGCGACGTTCAGATAGACGTCGTGGCCGGACAGCTTGACCCCGCAATGGGCCTCCAGCACTGCCAGCACCATGGAGAGCCTGCTCTGATCCCAGCCGACCACGGCCCTACGCGGGGTGCCGAGCGAGGTGGGGGCCACCAAGGCCTGCAATTCGACCAGAACGGGCCTCGTGCCCTCGATGCCCGCGAAGACTGCGGTGCCCGGCGTGCCCAGGTCGCGCTCGGACAGGAACAGCTCGGAGGGATTGGTGACCTCGCGCAGGCCAAGGCCGGTCATCTCGAACACGCCGATCTCGTCGGTCGGGCCGAAGCGGTTTTTCACGGCGCGCAGGATGCGGAATTGCTGCGAGCCTTCGCCCTCGAAGGACAGCACCGCATCGACCATGTGCTCGACCACGCGGGGGCCGGCGATCTGGCCGTCCTTGGTGACATGGCCGACCAGGATGATGGCAGCACCCGTCTTCTTGGCGAAGCGGATCAGGGCCTGCGCCGAGGCGCGCACCTGCGTCACCGTGCCGGGCGCGGATTCCACCGTGTCGGTCCACATGGTCTGGATCGAATCGATCACGATCAGCCGCGGCACCGCGCCTTCCGACAGCGTCGAGACGATATCCTCGACAGAGGTCTCGGCCGCAAGCTGCACCGGCGCGTCCGACAGGCCGAGCCGCTCGGCGCGCAGGCGCACTTGGGCGACCGCCTCTTCGCCGGAGATGTAGACGATGCGGTGGCCGGCACGCGCCATCATGCTGGTGGCCTGCGTCAGCAGCGTCGACTTGCCGATGCCGGGATCGCCGCCGACCAGCAGCACCGAGCCGCGGACGAAGCCACCACCGGTGACGCGGTCGAGCTCGGTCATGCCCGAGGACAGGCGAGGAGCGTCCTGGGTCTTCCCCGACAGGCTCTCCAGCGCAAACGTCCGTCCCTTGCGCTTGGAGCGGATCGAGACCGGCACGCTGCCGGTCGTGTCCTCCTCGGCAAGCGTGTTCCACTCGCCGCAGGACTCGCACTTGCCCTGCCAGCGGTTATAGGCCGCGCCGCAGTTCTGGCAGACGAAGGAAAGTGTGTTCTTGGCCATGGGGACAGCGAGTCGGGGTTTTCAGGTTTGCTGATAGCACGGAATGACGGGCGAGACGGCGATGGCCGGCACCCCCATTAGCCCAATTCACCGCAGCCGATACACCCTTTGTTAGCTCTACGCCGCCGCGCCGTTCCGGACTTTGCCAAATGTTAGCGGACGCGGGTCCAGTTTCGAAACCGATACGGGATGGCGAAACGAATGACGGTAGTCTTGCGGATAATGCTCGCCGTGGGCATGGCCTGCGGCTTTCTTCTGCCGGTTGGCGGCGCCGTTGCGGCCGACGCCGGGCGTCTCAACATCGTTTTCGTCAACCCCGGCAAGACCGGCGAGGTCTACTGGGACATGGTCGCGCAGACCATGCAGGCCGCGGGCCGCAAGCTCGACGCGCATGTCGAGGTGCTGACCAGCGAGCGGAATTACCGCACCATGCAGGAGCTTGGCTTCGGCGTGGTGGCACGCGCCGACAAGCCGGACTTCCTCATCCTGTCGAACGAGGAATCCGCTGCCGTTCCCATCCTGGAGGCGGCCGAGGCCGCCGGGGTCAAAACGCTGCTGCTCTCGAACACGCTGATCGGCGACGACGCCGCGCGCCTCGGACCGCCCCGGCAAAAGCTCAAGACCTGGCTCGGCGACATCACGACCGATCTCCAGACCGCGGGTGCGAGGATGGCCAATGCTTTGATCAAAGTGGCGCGCGCCGAGAAATGGCAGAGCCCGGACGGCAAGATCCACATTCTCGGCATCGGCGGCGACGAGATCACGCCGGCCTCGATCGCCCGCAACGCCGGTCTCAAGCTCGCGGTGGACGCCGCGCCCGACGTGGTGGTGGACCGGATGCTGTTCGCCAACTGGACCCAGTCGGAGGCAGAGCAGGTCACCAGGAATTATCTGAGCTGGGCCGCGCGCAAGGAGATCCGGCCTGCCGGCATCTGGGCCGGAAACGATCCGATGGCGCTCGGCGCGCTTCGCGCGGTGGTCGCGGCCGGCCTCACGCCCGGCCGGAACATCCAGCTGGTCGGCCTCAACTGGTCGGAGGACGCGCTGCGCGAGATCAAGGCGGGCCGTCTGCTCATGACCGATGGCGGGCACTTCCTGCTCGGCGGCTGGTCGATCGTCCTCCTGCGCGACTACGCCGACGGCTGCGACTTCGCGGCCGCATCGCCCCGCGTCGAGGCCAAGACGTCTGCGATCACGCGCGACAATCTCGCTGCGGTCGGGGACCTCATCAAGACGCGCGCCTTCGATCGGATCGATTTCGCGCGCTTCAGGGCGAGGGCGGGGCGCTGCGGCCAGTATGATTTCTCCATCGATGCGCTCATCTCTTCGCTGACGCTTCCGGAAGGCGCTGCTGACTGATGCGAAACGGTGACGACATGACCGATCCGGATCGCAAGCAGCAGGCGGCGGCGCCGTCGCGCTCGCGCTCGGTGGTCCGCGCGATGCTCTGGGCCACCGTGCCGGTGCTGCTGGTGGTGCAGCTGCTCGCCTCCGCCGGCGTCGAGGCATCGAGCTTCTGGTCGCAGATCAGGCAGCTCGATGCGCGCATTGCCCGCACGGCCGAGAGCCGCGCCGAGCTGATCGCCGAGCCGCTCTGGAAGATGCGCTACGATCAGGTCACGAGCGTCCTCAACGAGATCATGCACGACGAGACCATTGCCGCGGCGGCCGTTTATGACGACACCGGCGTCGCGATCGCCCGCGTGGTGGCGCGGCCGGCGGACCAGGCGGTATCGGAAGTCTCGCGTCCGATCCGCTACAGCAACGGCAACATCGCCGTGCAGGCCGGTCGTATCGCGATCGCCTATTCCTATGCGACGGTCTACACGGACACGGGCAGCCGGCTGATGCTGCTGCTGGTGGTCGGCCTGCTCGCAACATTTGCCACCCTGATCGCGATGCGGATCTCGGCCAACATCTTCATCGGCAAGCCACTCACCGCGATCATGTCGGCGATCCAGCGCAGCAAGCAGGACGGGCGCGCCTATCCGGCCGACATCAAATCGACGAACGAATTCGGCCAGCTCGCGCGTGCCTTCAACGCCATGCAGCACACGACATCGGGCGCGCTCGACCGGCTCGGGCACATGGCCGCGCACGATCCGCTCACGGGCCTGCCCAATCGTCGCTCGCTGTCCGAGCATCTGGTGACCCTGAGCGGCGATGCCGGCTCGCCGGACTCGCTGATCGCCTTCTGCTTCATCGATCTCGACGACTTCAAGGGCATCAACGACACCTTCGGCCATGATGCCGGCGACAAGTTCCTGGTGCACATCTCCGAGCGGCTGCGCGATGCGGTCGAACCGCAGGATTGGGTCGCCCGGCTCGGCGGCGACGAATTCGTCGTGATCCGCCCCGAGGTCAGCAATGAAGCGACCGCCCAGGCGTTCGCGCGCCAGCTGTTAGATGCGATTTCCGAGCCGATCCGGCTGCACGACAAACAGGTCGTGCCGCGCGCCAGCATCGGCCTTGCCGTGCGCCGCGCCGGCGATCCCGAGCTGTCGCATTTGCCGGCGCTCGCCGACATCGCGCTCTACCATGCCAAGAGCAAGGCGCCCGGCACGGTCGCCGTGCTGGACGAAGCGCTTCAGCGCGACTATCGCCGCCGCCGGGATCTCGAGCTTGCCATTCCCGCAGGCTTCGCCGAGGGGCAGTTCGAGGTCTGGTATCAAAGCCAGGTCGACCTCGAGAGCCAGGCCGTTGTCGGCCTCGAGGCGCTGATCCGCTGGCGCCATCCCGAACTTGGCTTGATCGGTCCCGGCGAATTCCTGCCGCTGATCGAGCGCAGCGGCAACAATGCGCGGCTGACGCGCTACGTGCTGACCGATGCCTGTCGCGCGTTGCAGCGACTGGCGTCCGCCGGCAGGGCGCAGATCAGGATCGCGATCAATCTGCCGCCGTCCGAGCTCGCCGACCATTCGCTCGCAGCCGAGCTGCGCGCGACCTGCGCGCGCTTCGATGTCGCGGCATCATTGCTGGAGCTCGAGATCACTGAGGGCTCGCTGATCAACAACATCGCCAGCGCCTCCGAGACGCTGCACCGCCTGCGGCGCCTGGGCGCAACCATCGCGCTCGACGATTTCGGCACGGGCTACAGCTCACTCGCGCATCTCAGGCGGTTCCCGCTCGACAAGGTCAAGATCGACAAGGCCTTCATCAGCGAGATCCCTGACAGCGCGGAAGACAAGGCGATCGTCGGCGTCATCGCCTCGCTCGCCGGCACGCTGGGGCTGACGCTCGTCGCGGAAGGCATCGAGCGGCCCGAGCAGGCTGATGCCATGCGCGAGATGGGCGTGATGCTCGGGCAGGGTTATCACTACCATCGGCCGCAGCCGCTCGACGCCGTGCTGCAATGGCTCGAAAAGCAGGCGGTGCCCACTGCGACGAGCCGCGTCCTCGCCGACAGCCCGTCGATCGCGCCCGAATTCGCCGCCTGAGCGCGATTACGGCTGCGTTGCGTTCCAGAGCATGGAGAGGCCCGCAGCGATCATGATCGCGTCCATCACCAGGCGGAACATCTCTGGCTTGAGATGCAGCACGAAGCGTTTTGCGATGAAGGCGCCCGACATCAGCGAGGAGCCTGCGACCAGGCCCTTGATGAAGACATCCTGCGTCAACGCGCCGAAACGTTCGAAGGTCACGGACTTCGCGAAATAGAGGCCGAGTGAGGAGGCCGCTTCGGTTGCGAGGAAGGCGCCCTTGGACAGGCCGTAGAACAGGAACAGCGGCACGCTGAGCGGGCCGGTCGAGACCACGATGCCGGTGAGATAGCCGATGATCGCCCCGCCGATCGCGAGGTGCCAGAGATTGGCCTTGAGATCGTGCCGCGCCAGCCAGTGCCGCACCGGCACCATCGCGATCAGGAAGACGCCGATGGCGAGATCGACGGCGTGCGAGGGGAGCGCGAGCAGCGTGCGCGCGCCCAGCACGGCGGCCGGAATGCCCGTCACCGAATAGGCCGCGCAGGCCCGCCAGTCGACCTCGCGCCACCACGCCAGGATCCGCGAGAAGTTCGCCATCACGGAGGCGACCGCCATGATCGGCACGGCTTCCTTCGGCCCATAGGCATAGACCAGCACCGGCATCAGCATGATCGACGACCCCGTGCCGACGATGCCTGAGACGGTGCCGGCGATCAGGCCGACGATGAGGACGAAGAGAAAGGCCAAGGTGCTCTCCACGAATCGGGAGAGTTTAGCCGTGGCCGGCGATGCGGGCGATCCATTCCAGGCGAGGGAACCAATCGCTCAGCGCATGCCATCCCGGCCGGCCGTCAGCCTTGCTCGTCCATGATGCGCAGCTTCTCGACGCGACGGCGAAAATCCTCGTCCGTAGAGAATTCGGCGGAGAGATAGGACGAGACCAGATCCACGGCGAGCCAGGCGCCGACGATCTGCGCGCCGATGCACATGACGTTGACGTCGTCATGCTCGACGCTCTGATGGGCGGAATGAACGTCGTGGCAGACCGCGGCGCGAATGCCCTTCATCTTGTTGGCCGCGATCGAGGCGCCGACGCCGGTGCCACACACCATGATGCCGCGTGCGGCTTCGCCTGACGTCACCTTCTGCGCAACGGCCCGCGCGATGTCGGGGAAATCCACCGGCTTGTCGTCATAGGAGCCGACGTCGACGACGTCGTGGCCGAGGCTGCGGATGTGGTCGATAACGGTCTGCTTGAGCGGCCAGCCGGCGTGGTCGGATCCGATGACGAGACGCATGTGATGTCCTTCTTAATTTTATGTTGGTCGTGACAGCCGCTTCGCGGCTGCCACGATTTTCCCTGGTTTCAGCTGCGCATGTCGGGCGGCAGCTCGACCCCGTGGAATTTCTTGTAGATCGCGTTGAGCTTGCCGTTCTTGACGTTCTCGGTGATCCAGGCATTGAGCTTGTCCATCAGGCGCTGCTCGCCCTTCTTCAGGCCGATCGCGAGGTCGAAGGTCGCCAGCGGGATCCTGGATTCGAACACACGCGACGGGTTCTTCACCCCGATCTGGTTGATGATCGTCGCCGACGAGGCGACGCAGTCGACCTGGCCGGAGACGGCCGCCGTCACCATCGTGGCGTCGTCGTCGTAGCGCGAGATCTTGAGGTCCTTGTCCTTCATGTTGGACAGGGTGGTGTCCTGCGTGGTGCCGCGGGAGACGCCGATCGACTTGTCCTTCAGGTCGGGCCAGTCCTTGACGGTCGAGGATTTCAGGCAGCCGACGTCGGATTGCAGCGTCGCATAGCGCTTGGTGAAGTCGATGACCTTGGCGCGATCGGGCGTCACCGACAGGGTCGAGATGATGATGTCGGCCTTGCCGGTCAGGACGTTGGGGATGCGCGTCGCGCCGGTGGTCTGGATGAATTCGAGCTCGAGCCCCCAATCCTTGGCGAGCAGTTGCGCCACTTCGACGTCGGAGCCGGTCGGCTTCATGCTGCTGTCCATCATGCCCGAGGGCGGAATGGCGACGTCCGTCGAAATGCGGATCTTCTTGGCCTGGGTGATGTCGTCGAGCAGATCGGCCGATGCCGGCGTGGCTGATATCATGACGAGGCCGAACAGCGCGGTGGCGGTCCCCAGCAGTGTCTTGTTTGTCATCCTTGGTTCTCCTCTCCTGTTATGATTTTAAGTTTCCAGTGCCCACGAATTGCGTGAGTTCGGGCGTCGCCGGCGACGTCAGGATCGAGGCGGGGCCGGTCTCGTGGACCTTGCCGCGATGCATGAAGACGATCCGGTCGGCGATGCCTTTGGCAAAACCCATCTCATGGGTGACCATCACCATGGTCATGCCGTCCGCCGCCAATTGCTCGATCACCTTCAGCACCTCGCCGGTAAGCTCGGGATCGAGCGCGGAGGTGACCTCGTCGAACAGCATCACTTTCGGCTGCATCGCGAGCGAGCGGGCGATCGCCGCGCGCTGCTGCTGTCCGCCCGAGAGCTGCTCGGGATAGGCGTGCAGTTTCTCGTCGAGCCCGACCTGCGCGAGCACTTTTCGGGCGAGGTCCCTGGCTTGCGAGGTGGCCATGCCCTTCACGGCGCAGGGGGCAAGCGTGATGTTCTGTTCGATCGTGAGGTGCGGAAACAGATTGTAGCTCTGGAACACGATGCCGACGTCCTGGCGCAGCGCGCGCAAATCGACATCAGGGCGGTCGACGCGATGCCCGCACACGACGATCTCGCCGCCGTCGACCTTCTCGAAGCGGTCGATGCAGCGCAGCGCCGTGCTCTTGCCGGAGCCGGAGCGGCCGATCAGCGCCAGCACTTCGCCGCGTTCGACGGCAAAGGAGACGCCATCGAGCACCCGGAGCGGGCCAAAGCTCTTCTGCACGTCGCGGAGCGACACGATCGGTTCGGCGGAGGAGGGGTTTTGCTGCATGTCAGGCTGGTGCGAGGTTGGACCTGCCACGCCCCATCCGCCGTTCCAGCTTCTGGCTGAACAGGGACAGGGGATAGCACATGGCGAAATAGACGACGGCGATGATCGCGTAGATGGCGAACGGCTCGAACAGCGAGTTGTTGACGATCTGGCCCGACCGCATCAGCTCGACGAAGCCGACCACGGAGGCGAGCGAGGTGTTCTTGATGATCTGCACCATGAAGCCGACGGTCGGCGGCGTCGCGATGCGGATCGCCTGCGGCAAGATCACCTTCATCATGCGCTGGGTGCGGCTCAGCGCGAGGCCTTCGGCGGCCTCCCATTGCGGCTTCGGCACTGACTGGATGCAGCCGCGCCAGATCTCGCCGAGATAGGCCGAGACATAGAGCGTGAGCGAAGCGCCGGCGGCGGCTAACGGCGAGACCTTGAGGCCGATCGCGGCGAGGCCGAAATAGCCGAGGAACAGGATGACGAGCAGCGGCGTACCCTGGATCAGCTGGACATAGACGCCGCTGGCGATCCGCACCGATTTGAGCGGCGAGATGCGCGCGAGCGCGATCACGAAGCCGACGATGCCGCCGCCGATCAGCGCGATCCCGGACAGGCCAATCGTCCACAGCGCGCCCTGACCGAGGAACATCAGATGATTGATGTTGAGATGTCCGCCCATGGTCATCTCACAACGGTGTGCCGAGCCGGCGCCGGCGCGGGAACAGCACAAGGCCGAGGCTCCAGAAGCCCGCGCGCATCACCAGCGACAGGATGACGTAGAGCACGGCGACGATGATGTAGGTCTCGAACGCGCGATAGGTGTCCGACTGGATGTAGTTGGCGACGGCGGTGAGTTCTTCCGCCGAGATCTGCGAGCAGACCGAGGAGGCCAGCATCAGCAGCACGAACTGGCTGGTCAGGGCCGGATAGACCTTCTCGATCGCCGGCAGCAGGATGATGTGCCAGTAGATCTGCAGTCGCGACAGCGCCAGCCCTTCGGCGGCCTCGATCTGTCCGCGCGGGATCGCCTCGAAGCCGGCACGCATGATCTCGGCGGTGTAGGCGCCGACATTGATCGTCAACGCGGCCACCGCCACCGTGAAGGCGGAGAATTTCAGGCCGAGGCTGGCGAGGCCGAAATAGACCAGGAAGATCTGGACCAGCAGCGGCGTGTTGCGGATGGTCTCGACATAGACTTTGCAGGCGCCCGCGATCAGCGGGCTTCGTGAGCCGCGGCCGACGGCTGCGAGCGTGCCGAACAGGGCGCCGAGCACCGTCGCGAAGGCCGCCAACTCCAGCGTCAGCGCCGCGCCGGCCAGAAAATTCGGCCAACGCTCCAGCACCGCGGGAAAGTCGAGTTGGAGGCTCATCGTATCAGGTTCAGCCGGTGGTCTGGTTGGTCATGCGGTCATAGACGCGGAACAGCGCCTGGTTGCCGTTGCTGCCTTCGCCATGCGCGCGTGCGTCCACGTACTGGTTGGTGACGAGCGCGGTGCCGGGCAGCGGCACGCTCAGCGCCTGTGCGTGCTCCTGCACCAGGCGGAGGTCCTTGAGCTGGAGATCGATCCGGAAGCCGGCGGAGACGTCGCCCGCGATCATTGCGGGGCCGAGCTTGTCGAGCATCCAGGAGGCGGCGGAGCCCCCGAGCAGAACGCGACGCAGCAGATTGAGATCGAGGCCCGAGGCGCGTCCGAGCGCAAGCGCCTCGCAGATCGCCTGGATGTTGATGCCGCAGATCAGCTGATTGCAGAGCTTGACGGTCTGACCGGCGCCGGATGCGCCGACATGCGTGATGGTCGTGCCCATTGCACGGAAGAACGGTTCTGCCTGCGTAAAGGCAACCGCATCGCCGCCGGCCATGATCGAGAGCGCAGCGTTCTTGGCGCCCACCGGCCCGCCGGAGACCGGCGCGTCGATGAAGCTGACGCCGACCTTTTGCAGGTCGGCATGGATGCGGCGGACGGCGACCGGCGAGATCGTGCTCATGTCGACGACGAGCTTGCCGGGCGGGGGAGATTTCAGGAGACCATGTTCACCGTAGACGGTCGCCTCGACGTGGGGTGTATCGGGCAACATGGTGATGACGATGTCGGCGCCTTGCGCGGCGTCGGCGGGGCTGTTGGCGCCGGCCGCGCCGTCCTTGACGCTGTCGGCCAAGGCGGCTTCGTTGAGATCGAAGACGCGAACCGCATGCCCGGCCACCAGGAGGTTGCGCACCATCTCGCGGCCCATCGTGCCGATGCCGATGAAGCCGACATTACCCTTGTCGTTCCGTCCCATGTCAGTCGTCCGTTTCTTGGTTGATTGGTTTCTTGGTTGTTGGCCTGCCGCGATCAGCCTGAGGCGCTGGTCTTGTCGATGTCGCCGACGACGGCGCGCCTGCGGTATTCGTCGCCAATGGCAAAATGCTTGCGCAGCGTCGCATCCGCTCGCTCGGGGTCGCGCGCGATGATCGCGTCGAAGATGCGCCGATGGTCGTCGATCAGGTACGTCTTCATCGACGGGAAGGCCTGCACCAGCTCGCGGCGGCTGCGATGCGAATGCGTCAGCAGTCCCGCCAGCGAACCGTGCAGGACCGTCAGCGTTTCCGAATGCGATGCCACGACGATGGCGCGATGGAATTCGAAGTCGGCCATGCCGCCGGCATCCGCCTCGTCGATCGTCTCTCCGATCTTCGCGAGCGCACGCTGCAAGCGTTCGAAATCGGCGATGTTGGCGCGCTCGCAGGCGAGGCGGATCGCCTGACACTCGATCGCGACGCGCGCCTGCATGACGTCATCGAGCATGTCCGCCTGCTGGGCGAGCGCGAAGGTGAAGAAGTCGTTCAGCACCGAGACGTCCGGCTGCGTCACCACGGTGCCGATGCGGTCGCGGATTTCGACGATGCCGAGCACGGTGAGGGCGCGTAGCGCCTCGCGGACGATCGGCCGGCTGACGCCGAGGAGGGTTGCCAGCTCGCGCTCGGAAATCAGGCGGTCGCCGGGCTTGAGCGAGCCCGCAAGCAGGCGTTCGCGCAGGAAGGCGAACACCTTCTCGAACCCTTTTTCGCCCTCAGCGGCCCGCTTCACTTCCATCCCGGTCTCTTTTTGGTCTGATCTTGGTCAGACCAGTATGATAACCAGAGCGTCGGCGTCAAGAGCCTTGGTTAATTGCGGGTGTCGCAGGCGTGGCCAATCCGATCAGTTCCCCGGCCGGATCCTTCAAATTTGAGGCGTATTGATCGGAGCGCTCACTCAAAGAATTTGAGGTCCGCGATGCMCGATCATCATTCTTTCTCCGCCCTCGACCGCCATGCGGCGCTCAGCGGATCCGATAACGGCTTTCCCTGGTATGCGGGCGCGATGCTCGCGGTCGAAGCGAGCGAAGTGGTGCGGCTGCGCTGCGAGAAGCTCAGCCTCGGCGACGAGGGCGCCCGGCAGGAGGCCGTGCTGATGGTCAGCGAGAAGATCGCCGCGGCTTTCGAGGCGGCCGCGAGCCTGCTTGCGGGAGCAACGCCGGCCGCGGTCGTCCAGCGCTATCGCGAGCACGTGGCCGCGAACGTCAGGCGGCTGTCCGCGAATGAGGCTCCATGACCGAGTTGCGCTGCTGACAGCATGTTGGCAGCAGGGGCAGGCTACGACCATCTCCTGACAAAACGGGGAGCGGGTCGATGCCGATCGAGGCAAGCTGTCATTGCGGTGAGACGGTGTTCGAGGTGACGGAGGCGCCGGCGAGCGTGACGCGCTGCACCTGCTCACTCTGCGTCAAGCGGGGCGCGTTGTGGGCCTATTACACGCCGGCGCAATTTCGCCTGCTGTCGCCGCCGGAAAATGTCGCGACCTATCTCTGGGGCAGCCGCACGGTCAAACATCATTTCTGCGCGAGCTGCGGCTGCGGCACCTATTCGGAGTCGCCGGATTGGTCGACCGGCAAGGCCGATTTCGACAATCCCAAGGTTGCCGTGAATGCGCGCCTGTTCGACGATTTCGATCTCGATGCCGTGCCGGTGAACATGATCGACGGCAGGAATTTGTGGTGAGCATGCAAGGCGCGCGCATGTCCGCTGCGCGTCTGTGACCTTGAGGCGATTTTGAAAAGCTGATTTGGTCCGGCCCCAGAGAAAAAGGGGGGAAGCCATGATGCGTCTTTTTGCGCGAGTGATGCTCGCAATGTGTCTGGCCGTTGCAGCCGGCTTCAATGCGCAGGCGCAGACCAAACCGAAGGTCACGACGTCAGGACCTGACTTCCCCAAAGCCGCGCTGTTCGTCGGCAACAGCTTCTTCTACTACAACAACGGCATGCCCGGGCATCTCTCCTTCATGGAGCGCGCGGCTGATGCTGACAACAAGGCGGCGTACCGCAACACCATGGCTACGATCGGCGGCTCCGGCCTTGATTGGCACGACATGGACAATCTGCTGCGGCCGGGCGGCATCGGCGCCTATTCCTTCGACGATCAGAACAACGTCGTCTTCAACAAGCCGGGCAGGCAGTTCGATGCCGTCGTGATGATGGATTGCAGCCAGTGCCCGATCCATCCGCAATTGAAGGACGCGTTCGCGACCTTCGCCAAGAAGGACAGCGAGATCGTCCGTGCCCACGGCATGCGGCCGGTGTTCTTTATGTCCTGGGCCTATGCCGACAAGCCGGAGATGACGGAAGCCTTGGCCGAGGCCTATACGCTCGCCGGCAATGCCAATGATGCGCTCGTGATCCCCGCAGGCCTCGCCTTCGCGCGCGTGCGCAAGCTCCAGCCGGAACTCAATCTGTATGCGCCGGACAAGCGACACCCGAGTCCGGCGGGCACGTATCTGGCAACCTGTGTGACGCTCGCCGCGCTGACCGGGCGCTCGCCGGTCGGCAACTCCTATACGATCGGCTTGGATGCGGAGACCACCCAACTGCTGCAAAAGGCGGCGTGGGATACGGTGCAGGAATATTACGGGCGTTGATCTGGCGCGACCTCGTAGGGTGGGCAAAGCGACTTGTCCGCCGTAGCTCGAAGAGCGAAGGCGGAAGCGTGCCCACCACCTTACTCGCGATAGAAGATGGTGGGCACGGCGCAAGAGCGCCTTTGCCCACCCTACGGCACCGTCAACGCTCCTTCAGCACCACCCACGCCGGCGCGTGATCGCTCGCCCCGTCCTCGCCGCGCACCTTCTTGTCGACACCCGCCTTGGCCAGCCGCGAGACGAGGGCGGGGCTGAGCAGGAGATGATCCAGCCGCAGGCCCGCATCGCGCGGCCAGCGGTTTCGCTTGTAGTCCCAGAACGTGTAGATGCGCTTGTCCGGATGCAACTCACGGATCGCATCGCACCAGCCTTGTTCGACCAGCGAGGCAAAGGCTGCGCGGCTCTTCGGCTGAATCAGCGCATCCTTGTCCCATGACCGCGTCGGATAGATGTCGATCTCATCAGGCGCGACGTTGTAGTCGCCGGCGAGCACCACGGGCAGATCCTGCTTGATGAAGGTCTTGGCGTGGCGCTTGAGGCGCGCGAACCAGTCGAGCTTGAAGTCGAATTTCGGCCCCGGCTGCGGATTGCCGTTCGGCAGATAAATGCTGGTAACGATGATTCCGCGCACGGCGGCCTCGATGTAGCGGGCTTCGCGATCATCAGGCTTTCCCGGCAAGCGATCGCGCGTGAGAATGGGCTCGGCATTGCGGGCGAGGATGGCGACGCCGTTCCACGTCTTCTGTCCACACCACACCGCGCCGTAGCCGGCCTTTTCGATGGCTGCCGCCGGAAATTCGCCGTCGGCTGCCTTCAGTTCCTGGAGCGCGACGACATCAGGCTTCGCCGCGCTCAGCCAACGCAACAGGTTGGGCAGGCGGCGGTTGACATTGTTGATGTTGAACGTCGCGATCCTCATGCGCCCAACGACTGGAAATCTTCAGAAATGACTCGCAACCGTTGTCATCGGCGTTCCACGATGTATGCTTACAACCCAAAATTGCCGATCGACACGATGGAGGTTTGACGATGACCAAGCTTTGCCTTGCCGTAGTCGTGGCCGCAACCGCATTTTCCGGAGTGGCTCTTGCTGCCGAGAAAATGGAAATCGCCTGTAGGGTGGAATATTTCAAATATTGCCCCAGTGTCGTGCCGGGGGGCGGGCGCATTGTTGCTTGCCTGAACAGGTACAGGAGCCATATCGGCAACGCGTGCAAAGAGAGCATGGATGCGTGGGTTATCGATAACAAGGTGCGCGGATAATCGAGCGCGATGAGATCGACGAAGCGTCATCGCCCCTAGCGACATCAGGCTTCGCCGCGCGGTCGTAGGACAGATTCGGTTGACGTTGAGTGCCGCAATCTTCATGTAGAGATTGCGGCCGCGGTCGTTTGCGCCGCCACCGGAGATCCAAATCCATGTTGAAGTCCAGTCTGAGCCTCGCCATCGTCGCATTCGTCGTCGCGTTCTCCGGTGTCTCGTCGGCACAATCGTCCGATCCACGCGGCGCGTGCAAGGCGGACTATGACAAATTCTGCGCCGGCATCGCGCCCGGTGGCGGCAAGATCATCGCCTGCCTCAACGCCAAGCGCGATCAGCTCAGCGCGTCCTGCAAGACGGCGCTCGACAGCCGGAAGAAGTAGGTCTCGTGTCCCGGACGCGGCGCAGCGTGTGGCGCTGCTCCGCAGAGCCGGGACCCAGAGAGCGACAGAGTACGGTGCGGGGAGATGGCCCCGGCTCTGCAGCGCATTGCTGAAGGAGCGCTGCGCCGCGCCCGAAGAACGGGCGCGTCCCTAACTCGGCAGCGGCGGCGGGCTCGCGGGCTGCTCGATCGGCGGCGGGGAGGGCGGCTGCTCGGCCGTCGGCGCGGGCTCCGGCTTGACCAGCGGCTCCACCTCATTGCCGCCCTTGTAGACGCGGGCGTAGCGGTGGCCGAGGCTGGTCAGCACCTCGTAGCCGATCGTACCGAAATGATGCGCGAGCTCGTCGACGGTGATGCCCTCGCCGAGCAGCGTCACCATGTGGCCGCGCCGCGCCGCATTCGGGGCCAGGTCGGTGATGTCGATCGCGATCAGGTCCATCGAAACGCGGCCCGCGACCGGGCAGCGCTTGCCGGCGACAACGACCTCGGCGCCGCGGGTGCCGTCATTGGAGCTGGCGGCGCGGAAATAGCCGTCGGCATAGCCGACCGCGATGATCGCCAGTTTCGTCGGCCGCCGCGCGGTCCAGGTGCCGCCATAGCCGACGCTCTCGCCGCGTTCGACATTGCGGGTCTGCACGATGCGCGCCTTGAGGTCGACCACCGGCTGCATCGGGTTGTCGGCCTCAGGCGTCGGGTTGACGCCGTAGAGCGCTGCGCCCGGCCGCACCAGGTCGAACTGGAAGGGCGCGCCGAGGAAGATTCCGGAGGAATTGGCAAGCGCAGCCGGCACGCCGGAAAATTCGCTGGCGATACTGCGGAAGGTTGCCAGCTGTTTTGCATTCACGGGACTGTTGAGCTGCTCGGCCGAGACCAGATGGCTCATCACCAGCGTGATGCCGTGATCGCCGGCGTTGATGCGGGGGATGATGGCCTGCGCGTCCGCAAGCGTCAGCCCGAGCCGGTTCATGCCGGTGTCGATGTGAACAGCGGCGCCTCCGGTCCAGCCGGTGCGGCGGCAGAACACGTCCCATTCGGCAAGCTCGTTGAGATCGCCGATCACCGGCCGGCAATTGATCMTGGCGTAGTGCTCGCCGGTGTTCTGGAAATAGCCGCCGAGCACGTAGATCGCGGCTTCCGGCACGGCTTCGCGCACAGTGCGCGCTTCCTCGATGGTGGCGACGAAGAAGGTCTTGCAACCGGCCTTGCTAAGGGCCCGCGAGACCTGCGCGGCGCCGCAGCCATATGCGTCGGCCTTGATGACGGCCGAGCATTCGGCCGGCACTGCCGTCTTCTCGAGCTTGCGCCAGTTGGCGATGATGGCGTCGAGATCGACGGTGAGCACGCCGCCATAGGCTGCGAGCGCGGCAGCCTGATTGGCCTCCGCGGAGAGGAGGCCGGATTGCGGGATCATTTTCGGGTCGGACGCCATTGTCATGGCGCCGTTTTACGCAAGAGGCCGGTCTGGTTCAAGGAACTCAGTAGTCGTTGCCGCTGCGAACCGGCAACTGACTGTCAGGCGCGAGGTCGCCGAACCTGGTGACCGAGGCTTCGAACGCCAAATCGACGGTGCCGGTCGGGCCGTGGCGCTGCTTGCCGATGATGACCTCGGCTTTTCCGTGCGCAAGACTCATGTCAAGCTGCCACTTCTCGTGTTCAGGCGTGCCTGGGCGGGGCTCCTTCATCGCGAGGTAATATTCCTCGCGGTAAACGAACAGGACGACGTCGGCGTCCTGCTCGATTGATCCGGATTCACGCAAGTCGGAGAGCTGCGGCCGTTTGTCGTCGCGGGATTCGACTTGGCGTGAGAGCTGGGACAGCGCGATCACGGGAACGTTGAGCTCCTTGGCCAGCGCCTTCAGGCTGGTCGTGATCTCCGTGATTTCCTGTACTCGGTTGTCACTCCGCTTGCCGGATCCGGAGAGCAACTGGATGTAGTCGATCACGAGGAGATCGAGGCCCTTCTGCCGCTTCAGCCGGCGCGCGCGTGCCATCAGCTGCGCGATCGACAGGCCGCCGGTCGCGTCGACATAGAACGGCAGCGACTGCAGCTCGATCGAGACTTCCCGGATCTTGTCGAAATCTGCTTCCGAGATGCCGCCGCGGCGGATGTGGGAGGAGGGAATGCCGGTGCGCTCGGCGACGATACGCGTGGCGAGCTGGTCGGCCGACATTTCGCAGGAGAAGAAGCCGATCACGCCGCCATTGGCGGCCTTCATGGTGCCGTCAGCCTGGACCTCGCCGACATAGGCCTTGGCGACGTTGTAGGCGACGTTGGTCGCCAGCGAAGTCTTGCCCATGCCCGGGCGTCCGGCCACAATGATGAGGTCGGAGTGCTGGAGGCCGCCCATCTTGGTGTCGAGGTCGCGCATGCCGGTCGAGATGCCGGACAGCTTTCCATCGCGCTGGAACGCTTTGGCCGCGAGATCGACCGCGACCGCCAACGCCTGCGAGAATTTCTGGAAGCCGCCGTCATAACGGCCGGATTCGGCGAGTTCGTACAGGCGGCGCTCGGCGTCCTCGATCTGCGCCCGCGGCGCGAAGTCGACCGGCGCGTCATAGGCGACATTGACCATGTCCTCGCCGATGCCGATCAGGTCGCGTCGCAGCGCCAGATCATAGATGGTGCGGCCGTAGTCCTGGGCGTTGATGATGGTGGTCGCTTCCGCCGCGAGCCGCGCCAGATATTGCCCGATGGTCATGCCGCCGACATCGGTGTCGGCCGGGAGGAACGTCTTCAGCGTGACGGGCGTGGCGATCTTGCCCATCCGGATCAGGCTGCTGGCCGTCTCGTAGATGGTCTGATGCAGCGGCTCGAAATAATGCTTCGGCTCGAGGAAGTCGGAGACGCGGTAGAAGGCGTCGTTGTTGACCAGGATCGCGCCGAGAAGGCTCTGTTCCGCCTCGATATTATGCGGCGCGCTCCGATACGCCGGAGTTCCGGGCTCGGGCGCGAGTTTGAGGACGTTCGAATCAGTCAGGGCCATGGTCGAGCGTTAGCAATTTTCTGGGGCGGATACGGGGCCGGGATAAAGCGCCGCCTCAGGCCAAAGCGGAAGCAAAAGCTGACCGCTATCAACCGCTCAGTTAAAATGGTGGATGATTGGCAGCCGCGGCACGCGCCGCGCTTGACGGTTTTTGCGGAACTCGCCCGTCCCGGAAGCGGCCGTGACCGCGCCACGGAAAACTCCGGGTGACATGAACCTAATGGATTGGCGCGCAGACGTATCAAGAAGCGCGCGAAATGACGCACGCCGGGAGCTTTGGGCTCGGATTCAGACCAGCAGGAGGTAGACCAGCGCAACCAGGGCGGCTCCGACGCCGGTGGCGATCAGGGCGTAATCGGTGCGGAGGTCGTCCTGCACGTCGAATGAGGTTTGGGTCCGCTTGCTCATGGCGACGGTCTAAGCCGGGCCCGACGAGACTTATGTGAAACAGATCACATCTCCCCGGATTCTTTCGGGGTACGACCCGGAACAGGAAGGCGGGCGGGGGGTTGTCTCCCGCCACCAGGGAACGAGGCGAGCGATGCGGCCAGAACGGCAGCAGAATTGGCGAAGCGAGGCGGCCAGCCGGCTTTGGCTGTCGGGCCTCATCGCGGCCATGCAGCACGCCGAGCGGCCCGAAGTGCGGCGCGAGCCGGTCTCGCCCGAGACCCTCGCGGACCTGCGGGCGCAACTGGCGTTAACAGCCTCTTTCCGATCGTCCCAGATCTCGACCCTGCGTCATTAGGATTCATTCACCAACCAGCGTCAGGCCCGGGTTCGGCGCCGCCTTCGCGCGCACGATGACGGGTGTCTGCGGCGTCGTGACTTTGCGACGATGTGCCGCTTCCGACAGGCGACGCGTCGTCTCACGAGGCCACCGGCACTCAAACAAGCTGCAGCGCTATTGCGCTGTGATCACAGCCGATATTCCAAAAGCGCTTAATCACATCCTTGCGTGTGGAGGCTGCTTCCATTCGCGGCTCAATCCGCTAAAAGGTGACCCGCCGCCGCGCCTTATGCCGGCTGCATTCGCGTAAATTCAATGGAGATGATGGGAATGTCGAGCCGAGCGCTCAGCCTCGCGACGGTATTGCTTCTGATCGGCTTCGGCGCGACCGATACCGTCCTTGCGCAGGCGACGAACCTCGAGGCCGGCAAGGCCCCATCCCAGCTTTTCGCGCAGACCTGCAGTGCCTGCCACAAGAGCCCGCGCGGCCTGTTGAAGACGGTGGCGCCGGGCTCGCTGCCGGGCTTCCTGCGCCAGCACTACACGACCAGCTCCGACATGGCCGGCGTGCTCGCGTCCTACCTCGTCTCCAACGGTGCCACCGACACCCGCTACCAGGCCAAGGACGGCAAGGACAAAAAGGACGGCTCCAAGGAGAAGGAAGCCAATACCGCGCCCGGCCAGGCGCCGGAGCATCAGGGACGCCGCCAGCGCTCCCAGGATGCCGCCAAGCCGGACGGCGAGGCTGCCGCTCCCGCGTCCGAGGGGGCGCGTCAGAAGCGCGCGGCACGGCCACCCGAGGAGGGATCGAAGGAAGGTGCGAGGCCCGAGGGCCAGGCAGCGCCCGAGGGACGCAAAGCCAAGCGTCGCGCCAAGCCCGGGACCGAGGAAGCACCGAAGGTCGACGCCGCCGCGCCGGCCATTGAAGACAAGAAGAGCGAGCCGAAGGCCGAGACCAAGTCCGACACCAAGCCCGACACGGCCAAGGTCGAGCCCGGCCGTGACGAGGCGAAGCCCGAGAACAAGCCGGCAGAGAAGCCGGCCGAGGCCAGGCCGGACAGTGCCAAGGTCGAGCCGCGCGGCAACGATACTCCGGCGCTGCGGCCCGATCCGGTACCGCAGGTCACGCCGGCTGCGCCGTCTGCCGCCGCGAAGCCCGCCGAGGCCAAGCCGGCGGAGGAGGCTGCTCCCAAGCCTGCCGCGAGCTCCGAACCGGCAGCCAAGCCGCAGGAGCCGGCACCTCCCGCGACCGCTGCGGCCCCGCCCGCGGCGCCAGCCGACTCGTCCGGTCCGCCCACACCGCCGATTTCGCGCTAAGCGAGCCAGATTTTCCGTCGATTTGCGAAGGCCGCACGCATCGCGGCCTTCGCATCGTCTTGACCGCAATTAGAGCGTTACTCTAGAGTGATGCTCCAGGAGGTGTCGATGACGACGAGCGTGCGTGACGACCTGTTGGCGGCCGGGCTTTTCGTATTCGACCGCGTCGGCTTCGAAGCCGCGACGGTGGCCGCGATCCGCGCTCGGGCACGCGCCTCCAACGGCAGCTTCTTTCATGTCTTCGGATCGAAGAAGGAACTGGCGGGCGCGCTGTTCCTGGAGGTGCTGCGGCACTATCACGCCGCAGTGCTGGCCGCGCTCGATCCGATGCCGAGGGCCGGGCAGGGCATCGATCGGTTGATCCGGGCCCATCTCGACTGGGTGGTGTCCAGCCGGCGCGAGGCCCGCTATCTCTTCGAGATATCGCGCAGCGAATGGAGCGAGGACGTCCGCGACGCTCAGCGCGCGCAGAATGCGCGCCTTGCCGAAGGCATCGAGCGCTGGCGCGCGCCGTTGGTTGCCGGCGGCGAGCTTTTGCCGATGACGCCGGTGATGTTCGTCAGCCAGCTCATCGGCCCTGCCCAGATCTTCTGCCGCGCCTTTCTCTCGGGACGTGACCGCGCCGATCCGCGCAGCGAAGCCGACACGCTTGTCGCCTGTGCCATCCGTGCGCTGCGGCCGCCCGATCGCATCCACAAGCAATAGGAGAAGCCGCATGCGAGCCGAAGCAGATCCCGAATTCGCAGCCGTAGCCGAGCGCATCCACGCCAATGTCGGCCGTCAGGGTTTTATGAACCTGGTGGGCGCCGAGCTCTCGGAATTGTCGCGCGGCACCTGCACGATTGCGGTCGCGCGCCGGCCCGAGCTGCTCCAGCAGCACGGCTTCTTCCATGGCGGCGTCACCGCCTTCCTGGTCGACAACGCCACGACGATCGCAGCGGCGACCTCGCGCGGCCAGCCGGCGTTGACGGCGGAATACAAGCTCAATCTGTTGTCGTCGGCGGTCGGCGAGAAGCTGATCTGCCGGGCCAGGGTGATCAAGCCGGGCCGCCAGGTCTCGGTGGTCGCGGCCGACGTGTTTTGCGTCAACGACGGTGTCGAGAAGCACACGGCAACTGCGCTCGCTTCGATCGCGATGCTGAGCGAGGACGTCGCCGCGAAAACGAAAAGCCCGGCCGCCTGAGGCGGCCGGGCGTCGCAGCCTCGCGCGAACGCGGGTCTTACTTCTCGGTCTCGTCCGCAGCCGGCGCCGGCTCGTCGTCCTGCTGGGCTTCCGGATCGAAGAACTCGCCGGCGGCGGCGATCGCTTCGGCGGCCGCATCGCGGTCCTCGTTGCGGGTCGAGATGTCCTCGCCGCGGTTGATGCGCTCGGCCTCGTCCTGGCTGCGCGCAACCGTGACGGAAACCTCGACCTCGACCTCGGGGTGAACGGCGACGGTGATGGTGTGCTTGCCGATGGTCTTGATCGGCGCGTCGAGCTGCACTTGCGGGCGCTCAAGCGAGACACCGTCGGCTTCGAACGCAATGACGACGTCGCGCACCGTGACCGAGCCGAACAGCTGGCCGGCTTCGGAAGCCTGACGGATCACGATGATGTTCTTGCCTTGGATCTTCTCGGCGACCTTGGACGCCTCGCCCTTGGACTGGAGGTTGCGAGCCTCGAGATCGGCCTTCATGCCGTCGTACTTGGCGCGGTTGTCGGCGGTGGCGCGCAGCGCCTTGCCGCGCTTGAGCAGGAAATTGCGGGCATAGCCGTCGCGAACCTTCACGACTTCGCCCATCTGGCCGAGCTTGCTCACGCGTTCCAGCAAAATGACTTCCATATTCGTTCTCCTTTGAAGTGTTGAGTGAGTTGGGTTTTGGGGTTGAACTTAAGAGGTTGGCAGCGGCGGTGGCTGGCGGCTGCGCAGGAAGCGCTCGCGGAAGCCGAACACGGCATCCGCAAGGCCGAGGATCACCATCGCGATGACGGGCCAGCCGAACACCACGACGACGGCATAGGTCGAACCGAGCCAGAAGGTGCGGCTCTTCAGCGCCAGCGTCAGCGTATGCAGCACGGCAAATCCGGTCAGCGCATAGCCCATCATCAGCGCCGCCGTCGTGATCTGCGCGACCATCGCGAGCAACCCGCCGGTGAAGCAGAACGCGAGCGCGATGCAGAGCGCCACCAGCGTCATCGGCGGCAGCTCGGCCGTCATCATGTCCGGCCACGGACGCAGCAGGCGGCCCGATGTCGCCGTTATCTTGCCGCTGAGCCAGAGATTGAGGGTGAGCGTCATCATCGCGACGATGGTGGCGGCGGCCGGAGCGATCAGCACCAGCGCGTCGACGAACTGACCGGCTTCGCCTGACGTCTGCGGGTCGGCGGTGCGGAGCAGGCGCATCAAGCCGCGCCGCAGCGTGCCGGTGATGGTCTCGGCATCGGTGCCGAGGGTGAGCAGGGCGGCGATCGTGGTCAGCGCGGCGAAGCCCGCGATCCACAGCAGGATGCGGCCGACCGGATACCATTCGAGCTCGGGCTCGGCCGGCGGCTCGGTGGTGGCTTCCGGCGCGACGGGTCCAACCCGCCGGCTGAGCAGGACGAGATGGCCGAGCCACCACGCGGGCAGCGCGACGGTCACGGCAAAGGCGATGCAGTAGGGCAGGCCGAACAGGGCCCCGAGGCCGATCGCAGCTGCGATGCCGCCGAGGCTCGCGCAAAGCGGGCCCCAGCCGATCGAGGCGACCATCAGCGGCAGCGGTGCGAGATAGAACAGGACGAGCGAGATCAGCGCGCCCGATACGATCGAGGCGAACATCAGGGCCGACGCAGCGCCGGCGATCAGAGCTATCAGTCCAAGAGTCATCATCAGCTGTCCCGCTCCCTTCGAGCGGTTAGAGGCATCTTGCCCCAACCATCGGCGACCGGACGACCCGGAAGCCTTATGAAACCAAAAAAGCGCGGCCGGCGGCGATGTCGCCGCCGGCCGAATTCGTCTTAGCGAATGACGTAGGGCAGCAGGCCCAGGAAGCGCGCGCGCTTGATGGCGCGGGCGAGCTCACGCTGCTTCTTGGCCGACACCGCGGTGATGCGGCTCGGCACGATCTTGCCGCGCTCGGAAACGTAGCGCATCAAGAGCTTGGAGTCCTTGTAGTCGATCTTCGGAGCATTTGCGCCCGTGAACGGGCAGCTCTTGCGACGACGGAAAAACGGACGGCGTGCACCAGCTTCAGCCATTGATCTTACTCCGCATCCGGCGTTGTCGTTTCAGCTTCGTCGCGCGGACGGCGCGGACCGCGGTCACCGCGGAAGCCACCACCGTCGCGATCGCCGCCACGGAAACCACCCTCGCGGTCGCCACGGAAGCCACCGCCTTCACGATCGCCGCGGAAGCCGCCGCCACGGTCGTCACGCTCGCGGTCACGGTCGGCCTTGCGCATCATCGCCGACGGGCCTTCCTCGAGCTCCTCGACGCGGACGCTGAGATAGCGGATCACGTCTTCGCTGATGCGTTCCTGGCGCTCGATCTCGGCGATCGCCGCGGACGGCGCGTCGATGTTGAGCAGCACGAAGTGCGCCTTGCGGTTCTTGTTCATCCGGTAGGTGAGGGAGCGAACGCCCCAATTCTCGGTCTTGGTGACCTTGCCGCCGAGACCTTCGACGATGCCGGTCATCTGCGCAGTCAGCTCTTCGACCTGCTGCGTGCTCGCGTCCTGGCGCGCGAGAAAAACGTGCTCATAGAGAGCCATAATGGTCCTTTCCTCATGTTGGCGCATCGCCCGGCGTCAAGCCCTTAAGAGGCCTTCGGAAAGGACTCTGGGATTAAGCTCAGAAGGCGGAAACACGGGACGACGGGCCGACTGGCCCTGCCACACCAAAATCACGAATGATTTGCTGAGACCGTCCGTTCAGCTCCCGGCCGGGGTCTGCGGATGGCGCGCTTATACGGATTTTGGCCGGCTTTGCAAGGTTCGAGGCCGCGCTTTTCGGCCCCGGATGGTTCCGGTGCGGGGCAGCGGGACCGGTCCTCCCGGACCACACCAGCTTGATTTATTTGTTTGTATAGCATACAAAGAAATCAACGCAGAGGACCCCAATGGCGGAAAAGTCGGTCCATGAGCCATTAGAGGCGGCTGGCGACCCCAAGCATGCGGCACGGGCCACACGTTCGGCCGGCCGCAAGATGCGGTCGCTGCTGCTGGATGCGGCGAGCCCGCTGTTCAGGGAGCGCGGGCTGTCCGGCACGGCCATCACCGACATTGCCGCCGCCGCGGACGCATTCCCGAGCCAGATCACCTATTACTTCCGCACCAAGGAGGCGCTGTTCGTCGAATGCGCCTGCCGCGAGCTGCTGTATCTGGCGCGGGCGACGGAGCAGGCAGCGCTGAAAGCGCGCACGCCGCGGGACTATACCCGCGCGCTGGCCGAGACCGTGACGGCGAGCGATTCGGTCGCGTTCTTCGCAGAGGCGCTGACGCTGACCCGGCGGCGCCAGGATCTTGCGCCGCTGGTCGAGCGCACCATCGAGCGCCTGCACGGTGAAGGCGCACGCGCCTATGCGAGCCAGGTCGCGCGGCACGGCTGGCGCTCCCTGCGTGCGCCCGACGAAAGCTCGCGGCGGTTCTGGGCCGTCGCCATCGGCGTCATTCTCGAGGGGTACGCGATGGGCCGGTCGCCGGATGAATTATGCGCCGAGATGCTGCGTGTGCTCGGCGAGCAGGCGAAATCAGCCAGCGACACGGCGCGGCTCCGTCTGGTCGAGGAGCGCGACGCATCTGGCAGTTCGAATGAGGAGGGTTAGGTCATGACCGCACTTCGCATGCGTGCCCGCGATTTCCTGACCGACGAGCAACTCGCCGACGTACGCCAGCGCGTGACCTGGAAAGGCGTCGCGCTGATCGCGCACGCCTGGGCGCTCATTGCCGCAGCGATCGCTTTGGTCGCGTGGTGGCCCAACCCGATCACCTACATTCTCGCCGTTGCCATCATCGGTTCGCGCCAGCTTGGGCTCGCGATCCTGATGCATGACGGCGCGCACGGCTGCCTGTCCGCTGACGAGAAGACCAATCTGGCCCTGAGCCAATGGTTCTGCGCCTATCCTCTCTTCGCGGAGACGCGCAGCTATCGGCGCTATCACCTTCAGCATCACGCGCGCACCCAGCAGGAGGATGACCCCGATCTCGTGCTATCGGCGCCGTTTCCGATCACCAAGCTGAGTTATCGCCGCAAGTTCATTCGCGACATCACCGGACAGACTGGCTACCAGCAACGCAAGGCACAATTGTTCAATGCGCTTGGACCGAAGGACTGGTCGTGGCGCCAGCGCGCCACGCATTTCTGGGAGCAACTCGGTCCGCAATGCCTCGCCAATGCCGTGATGTTCGCAGCGCTGGCGGCGGCCGGTGTGTGGTGGGCCTATCCGTTGCTATGGCTGGTGCCGCTGTTGACCTGGATGATGGTCATCACCCGCATCCGCAACATCGCCGAGCACGCCGTCGTGCCCGACAGCAGTGATCCCTTGCGCAACACCCGCACCACACATGCCAATTTTTTGGCGCGCCTGTTCATCGCGCCGTATTACGTGAACTATCACCTCGAGCATCATCTCCTGTTCTACGTGCCCTGCTACAATCTGCCGAAGGTGCATCGCCTGCTGAGTGCGAGCCGGCACGCCGGCCGCATGGAGGTGCAGCCGGGCTACGCCGCGGTGCTGCGGCTGGCGACCGCGAAGCCGGACCGGGATGACCGGCCGGGGCAACTCGTGAACAGCGCGCGCCGCGCGCAGGCAGGGGCGGCGGTCGACGCCAATCAGACCAATGGTGGATTCTAGGGGCAGCATTCCCGGTTGAACGCCGGGCGAAGGTCCTATCTTGGCTTGACATTCCGGCCCCGGACAGTGTCTACGGCCCCCTTTGGAGCATGATCCGGAACCATGGCCTAAGGCCGTGCGTCATCGGCTGCCGGTTCTCGCAGGGATCACGCCCGACAAGCAGGGAGCGCCATGACGGCAGCATTCACATTTCCAGGGCAGGGGTCCCAGGCGGTTGGCATGGGCAAGGCCCTGGCCGACGCCTTTCCGGTGGCGCGCGCCGTGTTCGACGAGGTCGATGCCGCGCTTGGGGAGAAGCTGACGGCGATCATCTGGGATGGTCCGGCAGAAACTCTCCAGCTCACCCAAAACGCCCAGCCGGCGCTGATGGCGGTATCTGTCGCCACCCTGCGCGTGCTGGAGGCCGAAGCCGGGTTTTCCGTGGGACAGGACGCGGCCTTTGTCGCCGGCCATTCGCTCGGTGAATATTCGGCGCTGGCTGCGGCCGGCAGCCTGACGATCTCGGATACCGCGCGGTTGCTTCGCACCCGCGGTCTCGCAATGCAAAAAGCCGTTCCGGTCGGCGCCGGTGCGATGGCCGCTCTCCTAGGTCTCGACTACGAGGCCGCCATGGAGGTCGCAGGCGAGGCGGCACAGGGCCAGGTCTGTCAGGCCGCCAACGACAATGGTGGCGGGCAGGTTGTCGTCTCCGGCGACAAGGCTGCGGTCGATCGCGCCGTCGAGATTGCCAAGACCAAGGGTGCCAAGCGCGCAATGCTGCTGCCGGTGTCCGCACCGTTCCATTGCAAGTTGATGCAGCCCGCCGCCGACGCCATGGCGGAGGCGCTGGCGAAGGTCACGATCAAGGCGCCGGCGGCGCCGCTGGTGTCGAACGTGCTGGCGAGCGCCATCAGCGATCCCGACGAGATCCGTCGCCGCTTGGTCGAGCAGGTCACCGGCACGGTGCGCTGGCGCGAGTCGGTTGCCTATATGGCAGGGCAGGGCGTCAACCGCTTCTTCGAGATCGGCGCTGGCAAGGTGCTGTCTGGTCTCGTCAAGCGCATTGCGGATGGCGCTGTCGGCGTGTCGGTCGGTGGTCCTAACGACATTGCCGCCGCCAAGGATGCATTGGCCGCTGCGAAGCAGGCCTGAAGGAGTTTTTCAATGTTCGATCTGACTGGCAAAAAGGCGCTCGTCACCGGCGCGACCGGCGGCATCGGCGGCGCGATCGCGCAGGCGCTGCACGCGCAGGGTGCTACCGTTGCGATTTCCGGAACGCGCAAGGAAGTGCTGGATGAGCTTGCCGGCAAGCTCGGCGAGCGCACCCACGTGCTGCCCTGCAATCTTTCCAAGGCCGACGAGGTCGAGGCGCTGGTGCCCGCTGCGGAAGCCGCGATGGGGCAGGTCGACATTCTCGTCGCCAATGCCGGCATCACCCGCGACAATCTCTTCGTCCAGCTCCGTGACGAGGACTGGGAGGAGGTCATCAACATCAATCTGACCTCGACCTTCCGCCTGGCGCGCGCCGCGACCAAGCTGATGATGCGCAAGCGCTTCGGCCGTATCATTGCCATCACGTCGATCGTCGGCGTCACCGGCAATCCCGGGCAGGGCAACTACACGGCATCGAAGGCCGGCCTGATCGGCATGATCAAGACGCTCGGTGCCGAATACGCCAAGCGCGGCGTGACCGCGAACTGCATCGCGCCGGGCTTCATCAAGACGCCGATGACCGATGCGCTCAACGACAAGCAGCGCGAGACGATTCTGGCCAAGGTTCCGGCTGCCCGCCTGGGGACGCCGGAGGACATCGCAGCCGCCGCCGTCTACCTGAGTTCGAACGAAGCGGCCTACGTCACGGGACAAACCATCCACGTCAACGGCGGCATGGCCATGATCTGACGTCTCCTTCTGCACTGCCCACAAGGGCGGTGCGGGATGCGGCAAACGGCCGTTTCCGGTGCGAAATGAGGCTTGTAGTCAAGGCAGTTGAAGTATGATAACCGGACGCTCAACGGATGGGCAAAGAACGCCATTGCAGGTTTTTGAAACCCTGTATATTGGCGATGCGGAGCCTTGGCCGTCTCGCCGGGCCTGCATCGGTTAAGATGGGGCCAATCAAAGTTCGTAAGCGAAGGCAGTCAACGACCACGACGGCTCGTATCGTCCCGGGGGGTCGGGTCTACAGGGAACAACACGAGGTTATGCAATGAGTGACATTGGCGAGCGGGTTAAGAAGATCGTGGTCGAACACCTTGGTGTTGAACCCGAGAAGGTTGTCGACGCTGCGAGCTTCATCGACGACCTCGGCGCCGACAGTCTGGACACCGTCGAGCTGGTGATGGCGTTCGAAGAAGAATTCGGTTGCGAGATTCCGGACGACGCCGCGGAAACGATTCTCACCGTCGGCGACGCCACGAAGTTTCTCGAGAAGAACGCGAAGAGCTAAGGCTCTTCATTTTCGCGGGGACAACATTGAAACCGGACGGGCCGCTGACCAGCGGTCAGCCGGTTTCTTGTTATTGGCCGTGAATCTTTCGATGCGGAGTTTTCGAACATGAGGCGGGTTGTCGTCACTGGTCTCGGCATGGTGTCGCCGCTCGGCTGCGGCGTCGAACCGACCTGGAAACGCATCCTCAACGGCGAAAGCGGCGCACGCAGGATCGAGAGCTTCGATGTCTCCGATCTTCAGACCAAATACGCCTGCACCGTCGTGCGCGGCGACGGCACGAACGATACTTTCAATCCCGATACCTGGATGGAGCCGAAGGACCAGCGCAAGGTCGACGACTTCATCATCTTCGGCATGGCCGCAGCCGGCCAGGCGCTCGATGATGCCAACTGGCATCCCGAGACCGAAGAGGACAAGTGTGCGACCGGCACCATGATCGGTTCCGGCATCGGCGGCCTCACCGGCATTGCCGAAACCGCGATCCTCCTGAAGGAGCGCGGACCGCGCCGGGTGTCGCCGTTCTTCATTCCGGGCCGCCTCATCAATCTTGCCTCCGGCTACGTCTCGATCGCGCACGGCCTGAAGGGGCCGAACCATTCGGTGGTCACGGCCTGCTCGACCGGCGCACATGCGGTCGGCGACGCCGCCCGTCTGATTGCGCTGGCCGATGCCGACGTCATGGTTGCCGGTGGCGCCGAGTCGCCGATCAGCCGGATCGGCATTGCCGGCTTCAACGCCGCGCGCGCGCTCTCGACCGGCTTCAACGAAACGCCCGAGAAGGCATCGCGTCCCTACGACAAGGACCGCGACGGCTTCGTGATGGGCGAGGGCGCCGGCGTCCTCGTCCTGGAAGAACTCGAACACGCTCAGCGCCGCGGCGCCAAGATCTACGCCGAGGTGATCGGCTACGGTCTTTCGGGCGATGCCTATCACATCACCTCGCCGTCGCCGGATGGCGATGGCGGCTTCCGCAGCATGTCGGCAGCGCTCAAGCGCGCCGGCCTCACGGCATCCGATCTCGACTACATCAACGCCCACGGCACCTCGACACCGCTCGGCGACGAGATCGAGCTCGGTGCGGTCGAGCGGCTGCTCGGCAACGCCGCTTCCAAGGTCGCGATGTCCTCGACCAAATCCTCGACCGGCCATCTCCTTGGTGCCGCCGGCGCGATCGAGGCGATCTTCGCCATTCTCGCGATTCGCGATAATGTCGTGCCGCCGACCATCAATCTGGACAATCCGTCGGTCGAGACTGCGATCGATCTCGTGCCGCACATTGCGAAGAAGCGCGAGGTCAACGTCGCGTTGTCGAATTCTTTCGGTTTTGGCGGTACCAACGCGTCGGTGATCTTCCGCCGCCTGGTTCATTAGTTTGCGTTTGAAACGAATCCACCGTTTTGCCGTATTCAGCGATAGTCATACCCCGTGGGCGCGTGCATTGGCTCGACAAGCGATTGTCTGGCCGCGATTGAACCGGCAGGATTCAGGTTGCTTCGATGAGTGAAAGGCCGCCCATTTCGCCCCGGAGTCCGCGGGCAGCGCTGGAGCCCGAGCAGGTTCCGCCGCCGCCGAGGCGATCGGACCGGGCGCGCAATCCCTTCGTGATCGTCGGCAACGCCATCATCACCCTTCTGCTGATCGCCATGCTCGGCGCCGGCGGCGTCTACTATTACGGCCGGCAATTGCTCGAGGCGCCGGGGCCGCTGAAGGAAGACAAGATCGTCAACATCCCGCAGCGGGCCGGCAAGCGCGACATCGCCGAGACGCTGAACCGGGAAGGCGTGGCCGACGTCAATCCGTGGGTGTTCATCGCCAGCGTCGCCGCGCTGAAGGCGAGCTCGGACCTGAAGCCGGGTGAGTATTCGTTCCAGAAGAACGCCTCCTTGCGCGACGTCATCGCCACCATCGTCGAGGGCAAGGTGGTGCAGCATTCCGTCACGATCCCGGAAGGCCTGACCTCCGAGCAGATCGTGGCGCGGCTGTCCGACAACGACATCTTCACCGGCAGCGTCCGCGAGTTGCCGCGTGAAGGCACGCTGCTGCCCGAGACCTACAAGTTCCCGCGCGGGACCCCGCGCGATCAGGTGATCCAGCGCATGCAACAGGCGCACAAACGCGTGCTGGCCGAGATCTGGGAGCGCCGCAGCCAGGACATTCCGGTGAAATCGCCGGAACAACTGGTGACGCTGGCCTCGATCGTCGAGAAGGAGACCGGCAAGCCGGACGAGCGCAGCCGTGTCGCTGCCGTATTCGCCAACCGGCTCAAGCAGAAAATCAAGCTGCAGTCCGATCCGACCATCATCTACGGCCTTGTCGGCGGCAAGGGTACGCTCGGCCGTCCGATCAAGCGCAGCGAGATCACGCAGCCTTCGCCCTACAACACCTATGTGATCGAGGGACTGCCGCCCGGTCCGATCTCCAACCCCGGCCGCGCCTCGCTGGAAGCCAYCGCCAACCCGGCCCGCACCCGCGACCTCTATTTCGTCGCCGACGGCACCGGCGGGCATGCCTTCACCGAAACCTACGACGCGCACCAGAAGAACGTCGCCAAGCTGCGCGCGATGGAGAAGCAGATCCAGAACGACACGGTCGAGCCGGTCGAGGATGCGCAGCCGCCGGCAGCCGCCGCGCCCGGCGCTGCCGCGGATCCGCCGACCGCGACCACGCCGACGCGGCCCAATCAGCAGAAAAAGCCGCCAGCCGCTCGCCCCGCTGGTCCCGCGCCCGCCCGCCAGGGCGCGGTGCAGCCGTCGCCGCCGGTGGTCCAGCGCTAGTTCGCGCAGACCTGCCTGCGGGACTTTGCGGATTCCACTTTCCTGCAAAATAGTCTTAAGATTCGCGTGGCCTGATGGGCCTCGCGAATCCTGAGTTTCCGGAGAAATTGACCTGATGGCGCTGTCGTCCATGACCGGCTTTGCCCGAAGCCACGGCGCTAGCGGGCCGTATACGTTCGAATGGGAATTGAAGTCGGTCAACGCCAAGGGCTTTGACCTCAGGGTGCGGTTGCCGCAGGGGTTCGACGAGCTCGAGGCCCACGCCAAGAAGCGCGCCGGCGAGCTTCTGTCGCGCGGCACCGTCTATGCCAATCTCAACGTCAAGCGGGCCAACGCCGCAGCCTCCGTCCGCGTCAACGAGGACGTGCTCAACGCCGTCCTGAAGGCGGCCGCGATGATCGCCGGCAAGGTCGACGCGGTCGCGCCGAGCGTCGACGGCCTGCTCGCCATCAAGGGCGTCGTCGAGGTCGCCGAGCCCGAGGGTGACGAGGAGGAGGACAAGGCCGCGCGTGCCGCCGCCGCGGAGGCCTTCGACAAGGCGCTCGCCGATCTCGTCGAGATGCGCAAGCGCGAGGGCACGTCGCTCGGGCAGATCCTGACCCAGCGGGTCGACGAGGTCGAGGTGCTGGCGAGGAAGGCGGAAGCCGCGCCGGGCCGCAAGCCCGAGGCGATCAAGGCGAGGCTCGCCGAGCAGATCGCGACCCTGCTCGACACCTCCGACCGTTTCGATTCCGACCGCCTGATGCAGGAGGCGATCCTGATCGCCACCAGGGCCGACATCCGCGAGGAGCTCGACCGCATCGCCTCCCACATCGCGCAGGCGCGCGAGCTGATCGGCAAGGGCGGCCCGATCGGCCGCAAGCTCGACTTCCTGGCGCAGGAGTTTCACCGCGAGGTCAACACCTGCTGCTCGAAGTCGAACGACATCGAGCTGACCAATACGGGCCTGGCCATGAAGAACGTGGTCGAGCAATTCCGCGAACAGGTCCAGAATCTGGAGTGATCGATGACGACGGGCGGTCACGGAACTGACGGTGTCGAGCGGCGTGGATTGATGTTCGTGCTGTCCTCGCCGTCGGGCGCGGGCAAGACGACGCTGTCGCGTCTACTGATCGACCGCATGCCCGGCCTTCGGATGTCAGTCTCCGCGACCACGCGGGCGATGCGGCCCGGCGAGGTCGACGGCCGCGACTACCTGTTCGTCGACAAGGCCAGGTTCGACGCGATGGTGAAGGGCGACGAGCTGCTGGAATGGGCGACGGTGTTCGACAACAGCTACGGCACGCCGCGTGCGCCGGTCGAGGCGGCGCTGTCGGCCGGGCAGGACGTGCTGTTCGACATCGACTGGCAGGGCACGCAGCAGCTTCGCGAGAAGGCGCGCGCGGACGTCGTCAGCGTCTTCATCTTGCCGCCCTCGGCCGCCGATCTCGAGAAGCGGCTGCATTCGCGCGCGCAGGATTCCGACGAGGTGATCCGCAAGCGCATGAGCCGCGCCAGCCACGAGATGAGCCACTGGGCCGAGTACGACTACATCGTCATCAACCACGCGGTCGACGAGGCGTTTGCCGAGGTGCAGTCGATCCTGAAGGCCGAGCGCCTCAAGCGCGAGCGGCGGACTGGCCTCGTTGGTTTCGTACGAGGTTTGCAAGGCCAGCTTCAAGGTTAGGCTTCGCGAGACGCGGTCCTTCCTGCGCCAGCCGTTCCAGCATCGCCGTGATCACGTCGACGTCGACGGCATCCTCGATCTGCACATCGTCATCGCGATCGGCCGACCCCTTGTCATTGATGTCGTTGGCCGCGAGCCGGGGGGCCGATGCCTCGATCTCGAACTCTCCGTTGAACATGTTGGCCTCGTCGAGCTCTGCGACCTCGTTGCGGGCTTGGGGCGCCCGCTGATCGACGGCATCGATCGCGTGATCGATCGCCTCGAGCTGCGCGGCTTCGCGCTGAGTGGCTTCGCGTTGGGGGGCTTGGCGACGCGCGGCCGCCTGGGGACGGGCGGCATCGAAATCCACCGGGCGCGGCTGCTGCGCACGCGGCGCGGCAGCTGGCGTCGCCTCGAGCCAGGGCGCGCGACCGTCGTCGTGCGGCTCGCGATTGTCCCAATTGACGCGACGATCCTGGACTCGGACGCGTCGTCCGCCTGCGAAGCGATAGATGATGCTGGCGAGGAGGCCGGCGAGCGCCAGCGCGCCACCGATCACGAGCAGCAGCGTCTGGAGCGAGCCGGTCGCTTTATCGGTGGTGGCATCTGCCGCGGCAAGCGTGACCGGGGCAGGGGATTTTGACGGCTTTGCGCTCGGCGGTGCGGGCGAGGCAACAGGAGCGGGCGCAGCCTGCGGTGCGGGCGACGCAGCCGCGGCGGAGGCATCGGGCCAGCGCGTGGCGACCGCGGGCTGCTGCGCGTTGCTGTCGGCAGAGGGAGTGGCAGCTTGTTGTTGCATCGGCGCCGGTTTCGCTGGCGCGGGCGCATTCGGCGTCGCCGGTGCGGTATTGCCCTGCGGCGTCAGATATTCGGCGCGTGCGTCCTGCACCGGGTGCTGCTGCGGCGCTGCTGAATCTGCAGGCGGCGCATCGGGCGCAGCCTGCGCGGTCTGCACGGCCTTGGCGCTGTCCTTGCCGCCTTCGGCGCGCAGATACCAGCATTGCCGCTTGCTCCCGCGCTCCAGGCGATAGTACCAATGCTGCCCCTGCGGCGCGACGCCCTTTGGCGAGGCGAGGCAGTCGCTGGCGGCATTTGCCGTGCTCGTTGCCTCCGGCGCATTCTGCGACACGGCGGCCAGTGGTGCGCCGGCGATGATGCTGCCGACAAGCGCAGATATGAACTTCGCGGTGCGGTTGCCCATCCTGGTCTCCCGATTACGCATAACGCAACTCTTTACCTTCCCTTTGTCATCAAAGACTTGGGTGGCAATGAGCCGCAAATCCGGAGAGGATGTGGCTTGAATCGGGCCTGCGCGGTGTTCGTTCCGCCGCGAATTCAGGCGTTTTCGAGGGCTATTGCTTCGCCGAACTCCAGGTTCCGCCGCAGCCGTCGGAGCGGCGCCACGTTCCGGAACCACTGCGGCCCGAGAGCCGGCCCGTGCTGGTAAAGGTCACGCCCTGGCCCTGGCCGAACGTGCTGACCGAGCCGCCCGGGCCGACGGTTCCGCGAACGCCTTCGCCGATGATCTTGCCCGAGCTCACGACGACAGCGCCGCTCGTGCTGCCGCCGCAACCAACGCTGACGACCGCCCAGGCACCATCGAAACCACCGCCGCCACCTCCACCGCTACCTCCGCTTCGCCGAGGCGACGAGCGTTCCTCGGTCGCCGGCTTGCTCCGGCGTGAGGGCGCCGCCGGTTCGGCCGAGCGGCCTGAAGAAGTATCCTGGCGCGAGCCGGACAGCGACTTTTCGTCGTTGCCGATCGAGCCGCCGGCGCTGCCGGACTGCGCGAAGGCGGACGACGAGGCGAGGGCGAGGAGGGACGCAAGGGCGATCGTACGGACGACGGCATTGGGCATGAGGAAACAATCCGAAATGAAAAAGGTATCAGCGGCCGGAGCCGTCGGCGCAGACGGATCCGATAATGCGGCAAGCTTTGCCAGCCTTGCCGCATTCGTCAAGCGCGGCATCCCTGGCGTGCTGGATGCTGTCGCGCTGGACCAGCGACCAGGATTTGTCTGATATCGCGAACGCGCCGCAGCGGTTGCCGTAGAAGGAGAGTTCGATCGGACATTTGGCGCCGGCGCAATTGCCGCGCGCATCCGCCACCGCCGCGCGCCGCGAGGCGTGGTTCCACGATATGCCCCATTTGCTGCTGTCGGGCCCGTACACGATCGAGCCCCACGGCTTCAGATCCTCCATCTTGCGCATCCGCAGCAGCAGGCCTTCGGTTGCCTCGCCTGTCGGCGCCATCGAGATCCTCTGCTGGAGCTTGGTGATCGCACGGGTCAGTCCATCGGGCGTGTCAGGATCGAAATTGAGCTCGTAGAGCCGCTCGCTCAATTCGCTCAGCAGCGCGGCATCGCGCAGCGGCACGCGATCGGGATCGGCGCGCAGCCGATCCGCCGGCAGCGGATCGGGCTGCATCGCGGCGACCTGCGGCGGCGGGCTTTGCGTCGGCGGCACGAAATAGAAGGTGCCGTCGATCGGCGAGGATGACACCCAGGGCTGCTGCGCGCCTGATGTGGCGCGCTTCACGGCGAGGCCGACCTGGTTGAAGGTCTGGAACACGTCGAGGCCCGCGGTCCGGACCGTCGCCGCCAGCGCCTTGGTGTAGGGGCTGTGGCCGTCGCTGCCGTCCTGCGCGACGTTGCCGGGCTGCGTCGCGTAGGAGATCAGCGTGCCCTCCGGCGCGCGCATCTGGGCAAGGCCACCGTCGGAGGCGCGCAGGCCGCGCGAGCCAAACGGGTTGTTGCGGCAGGCGTCGAGGATCACGAGGTTGAGGCGCGTGCCCGATCCCTGCATCTGCCGCAGCACGAGGTTGACGTCGGTCATCTGGAAATCGACATCGGCCTCGCGCGTCGGATTGGCGCCGACAGGCACGAGATAGTTGGAGCCGGCGACCTGCACGCCGTGACCGGCATAATAGAACAGCGCGACGTCGGCGCCCTGGACCTGCCGGCCAAAGCTCTGCACCGCGATGTCCATCGCGCCCTTGTCGAGATCGAGCTGGGCGCGCCCGCCGACCAGTGTGAAGCCGAGCGCGGCAAGCGTCTCCGCCATCAGGCTCGCGTCCTTGGACGGGTTGTCGAGCGGCGTGATGTTCTTGTAGGCGGAGTTGCCGACGACCAGCGCAATGCGCTTCTCGGCCGAGGCCGGCGCCGCCCCGGCGATAAGCAGGGCTGCGGCCAGCGCCGCCAGCCCCACGACGCGATTGAAAATCCTCGCGCGCATGAAAACCCCCAAAGCGAAAATTCTTCAAGGCAATGGCGCCAATCTACCAGCTAGGTGCGCGGGCGAAAAGCGGTGTGACAGAAGGCAGCGGCGTGCCTGTGCGCATCGCGCCGGGAAGGGCGCGCGGCTGCGCGTTCCCGCAGCACGTTCTGCCCGAGCCGTGGTCATTCGCGCGGCAGATCACGCTGCCGCCGTGCCAGCTCCCGGGCACGAACGTGAAGGGATAGGTCCGGTGGGCACAGGTGAGATCGTCGGCGTCATAGGTCCGACGCCTTGGTAGATTTCGGCATGGGTGGGCGCGGCACGGGCGAGTCCGATAGCTACTCATGCCCGATTCAAAGCTGTCTTGAATGAAGGCTGAAGCAAGTTGGCCCCCGGGCTGTGAGGAGTACAACCTTGAAATTGCCAAGACTATTCGGGCAGACAGGTGTCAGCGCGACGACCGGTAGCCAGAGAAATTCTTGCCCAGACAATGGTGCCATCAATCTTGTCGTTTGCTACCGCTTGGAGACAAGCTGATGTTGAAGCTGACCCCACCCGGCCTGTCTTCGCCGTTGCGCTCAGACGGGAACAACTCGCGGAGTTTGTTGAGCAGTGGAATGTCTACGTTCACGGTGAAGTTAATCAACCCGGAATCATTGGAGCCGAGAGGCTCTGGCTCAGGAGCTGGAACGTGCCGCGTGAAAACACGGTGGATGACCTGAGGAGCACTATACAGGAAAGGACGCATCTTCTTCAGGTGAGATGGGTGGTGGCGAAAGGGGTTAAAGTCAACAATAGGTCTTGCTGGTAAGGACGGGAAAAAGCGCTTGGCCAATTTTCGAAGCCAGTAAAAAGAACCGTCAAAACTTCGGCGCATGAAACGCGAGGTATCTCTATAAAGCTTCCGCACCCCATAAAAATGAAGGACAGCATAGGCGAATGATGCCGAAGTCATGAGAAATCCGGTACGAAAGGCGGAGCCGAAGGCTTGGCTTTTGCCGAGTGCAAGCGCAGTGAGAGCCTCGGCAATCATGATGCCTCCCATGCCAGCACAGAATTTAACAATGCTCAGGATTGCAACAGCTTGAATCTGTCGGACGAAAATCGGTCGCGAAGCGGCGCCAAACGGACCACATATAAGGTATGTCAACAGTTGGGGGCCAATCCCGAGATAGAGTGTCGCGCCAACCAACAACATTTCATCCTTGTCGTTGGTCATCCAAACATAGACGAAAGCGAACTGCCCCATAAAGTCCGTAAGATCTCTACCGGCAAGTCCAGCCGTAAGATGCAAAGCGAAGAACAAAAACAGCATAAGAGAAAAGATGTACCAGATAAGATAAAATTCGCGAGGGTGCTTCCGACTAAGGACCAAAGCCATCGGGATACCGAGTAATAGCCCTACGATGAGACCAAAGTAGCTCTCGGGGTCGTACAATCTGCGTTCAAGTACATCATTCAACTCTAAAAAAGACTGCCAAAGTCGCAATACATCTTCCTGCACTGGGCTGCCTCCACATCCCCATACGGTGGTTGTTGCGCGGACGTCACGCAATCAAGAGTTATGGCTTGAATCGCCGCGCGCAGCAACAAGCAAGTCGGCAAGATCCTTCAAGATCGAACCTTGCTTGTCCGTTTTGCTTGTGGCGCCGCGTCATGCGGCGGAGGAGATCCTTGAAGTGCTAGGTGTCCGCATTGGCAATGCGCAGAGCGCAGGTGAACACCAGGGCGGGTGCTGATGGTTGCTGCGACGATCTTCTTCGCTCTCATCTGCCGCCTCCATCGCGATGGTTACCCATAGCGATGGACCGCTGTGCGGCGCCGGGAGGTTTGGCGCGAGCGGATCACAAATCTGAAACGTGGAGACTGTGCGCCGATGACGTCGCGAGAGTCTATCTCCACACGCGCGCCAGCGTCAGTGCCGACAGACCCAATGCAGCACTGATCAGCCCCACCATCGCATACGACTGCGCAAATACGCCGGTCTGGATGAAGACCTGGCAGGCGATGGCGATGCAGATTGCGGCCAGCAACAGGCAGGCGCAGCCGACGATGATCGACAGATAGCGTATCGCGGTTGCGACGGGCCTTGCGGATGAAGCGGGATCGTTCATGCAGGGTTACAACGGCGCGGCCGGCGGCGGGTCGATCCGCCGCGGCGTGCGCGCAAGATCATCAGTCGCGGGCGTAGCAATCGACAAGTGCGCGCCAGATGCGCTGAACTTCGATGGTCCGCTGCAGCTCAAGGACGTGGTTCTCGCTTGCATGAGAGGATTTTTCTTCCAATCGTGATTCACGTGGTGCGATCCAGCGCTCGGATATCGGATCGTACCATTTGCCGATATTGACCAAGTTCGTGTCTCCTCTCTTCGATCCCCCTGGTCCTGACTATCCCATGCGCCTGTTCGTGGTGTTCTGGGTGATGTTGCCGTGCTCGGCCTGTTCGCGAATGTTCTGCTTCTCGTCGTCGCGATGGCCCTTGGTGGTGTCGAGCGGAATTGACGGCGTGCTGCCGGGACCCTTGTGGCTCTGGTTCTCCGCGGGAACAGGCTTGACCGTTTTCGTCAGCGGCTTCGTCATGGGCTTTGACTCCGTCGTTGCCTCACGAGATGCCAACGCATGGGACATTCGCGGCGTTCCAATTGGTGGTCTGATGTGATCGGTGCGGAGGCGACGGGAAGGGCTGTCAGCGAAACCGCCGTGTCACCATTGCAAGCACGAAGACAGGCTCGCTTCCGTCAAACACGCTGAGTGTCCAGCTGTCGCCGGGGCGCAGCGCATGCTCGACGTCGCGGGAGAGGCGGACGGCTTCGCGCCAGGCGGCATCGTCGTCGAGGAGCGTTTCACCGGTCGTGTCGGTGTGAGGTTGCTGGCCCTCGAAATGAAAGAAGTACCGCGCCATGTCGGGCAATGCAGGCCACGCGAATATGTTCCGGCTGCGCGGATCGTTCTAGCCCGCCGCGCGTCCCAGCACTTCGCGAAAGTGCTTCTTCACCGCACCGTTGCAGGTGCAGGCGCTTGTCTCGAGCGCCGGCGCATCGAGGATCAGGATGGCGCCGCGGCGGGTCGCGAGGATGCGTCTGGCCTTGAACGTCTGGATGACGCGGCTGGCATAGCTGCGGGAGACGCCGAGCATGCCGGCGAGCTGCTCATGGGTGAGGCGGATTTCGTCGCTGCCGATATGCTCTCGGGCCGCGATGATCCATTTCGCCGCGCGTTGTTCGATCGAATGCGCCGCGTTGCAGGCCGCTGTCTGGAGCAGCTGTGCGAACTGGCAGGCTGCGTAGCGCGAAAAGATCTCATGCATGCTGGGCGATCGCTGCTGCGCCTGCTCGAGCGCGCGCAGCGGCAGGCGGACCAGCGTGCCGCCGACCTTCACGACGACGCGGGAAAAGGCCGGGGACGGGCTGCGGCCTGCGGAAAGACCGACCCCGCCCTCGCGGCCCACCAGGAGACTTTCGACCTCGCGGTCATCCTCAACCGGCACCGCGAACGACACGAACGCAGGGCCGCAGGGGAAGTGGACCACGGAGATGCCGTCGCCGGCGTGATGCAGAACGTGGTTCGCAGCGACCTCGACCGATTGCAGGTGCGGCGCGAGCAGCTCGAAATCCTGGGCGCTGAGCCTTCGCAGCAGATCGTTCCTGGGCCGGCCGGTCACGCTTCTTGTCTCTGGGCTCTTCGTTGGCCGGGAATCGGCGTCTCTGGGAAAAACCCTACGTTTCCGCGCAGGAACCGACAGTTCCAAAGTGAACACGAGTGTTTGCGGGAAACCGAAAAGTTCGCAGCAGCGAGGCGTCGCGCCGTCCGGCGTTGCCCGCAGGACACGCTGCGAACTTTGTTCTCATCCGGAGAACTACGGAATTTCCAAATGAGCCAGCGCTTGTGGGGCGCCGCGGGCTCTTATCCGAGACGGATCTGGCGTTCGGCCAGGAGGCGGCTTTGGGCCACCTGCTTGCGGTAGGCACCGATCGCCTTGTTGGCGAGCATCAACTGCCGCCGCTCACCGGTCCTGAGCTGCGCTTCGATGGCATCCAGAATGGTGTTCGCGGTCTCGTCCGGAGGTCCGAGCTCGCCGCTCTGCTCCAGGAAGCTCCAGGCGATGAAGAATGCGCTTTCGACGGTGCAACGAATGGACATGCGCTGCCAACGCGGTGTGGTCGCAGCCGTTCCGCGCGGCGACGTACCTTCAGCGCGCGCAGGTTTCGCGCTACTTCAGCGAGGTGATGATCGAGCCGAACTTCAGCTTCAACGACGAGCCGAGATTGTTGACCACGGCGATGATCGCGAGCGCGATGCCGGCTGCGATCAGGCCGTATTCGATCGCAGTGGCTGCGGTTTCATCGGCCAGGAAGCGGCGGATGGTCTGTATGGCCTCACCAGAATTCCAAAGAGAGATGGCCGAGGCCGTCGAGCTGGCTGCCGATGCCGACCCACGTATCAAGAATGTCGTCGTTATAGGTCGCCTTGTTCGGACCGAGGCCCGGGCTGCCGGCCTGTCCGGGCTGAACGATGGTGAGCTTGAACGTGCGTGGCGGATAGGCGGGTGTCTGTGGCGTGACGGGAATGCCGAGGGCGTAGGTCTTGCCGGTCTTCACCAGCGAGGCGGCCTTCACCACCAGCTCCGGCGTCATGTAATTGGCGGCACCGATCTCGTCGTTCGGTCCCCATTTCGATTTGGTCCAGTCTTGTGCGCTTGCAGTTCCTGATATCGCCGACAACGCGGCGACACAGCACAACACGAGCGTATTGCGCATCGATAGTCCTCCCGATGTTTTGGCTTCGTTGTGTTTTTGCGCTGGCCAGTGACACATCCTAACGTAGAACGGATGCGTGCTTCAAAGCATTTCGAGGTGCTGCGCTGCGGCGGCTGAACGCAGCGCAGACCAATTCAAGCGCGATGGATTTGTGACGAATTTCGCCACGTGGAACGCTGCGCCGGTGTCAGGCCGCGATGACGTCGTTGTCTTTCTTCAGGCAGGACATGAAACCGCTGAGTGCGCTGTACTGATGTCCGCCGCTGCGCTGGATGAAGAGCGTCTCGACRCGCGCATGTGACGGGCTCAGCGCGTGGATCGACACGCTGCCGGCCATCGCACTGCGTTCGACCACGGCGCGCGGCAGCAGCGTCACGCCCATGCCGGCGGCGACACAGCCGATCATGCCGTCGAGCGTGCCGAGCTCGAAGCGTGCCGCCGACGGCCAGCCGAACTCGACAAAGATCTGTTCGAGACGCTGGCGGTAGGTGCAGCCGGTGCGGAACACCAGCGCGGTCGGACCGGACTCCGGCGTGCCGGCGCGCAGCTCGGCAAGCGAGGCCCAGCGCCGCGCGCTGACCAGCACCAGCTCTTCACGAAACGCGCTCGTCGCAGTGAGGTCGGCATGTGCGATGGGGCCCGCGACGAAGGCACCGTCGAGCGTGCCTTCGAGCACGCCCGCGACGAGGTCGGCGGTGGTCGCGGTGCGCAGGCTCAGCCGTACGGCAGGGAAGTTGCGGTGGAAATCGGCGAGGAGGGACGGCAAGCGCACGGCTGCCGTCGTCTCCATCGAGCCGATCGCGAGCGGTCCTTTCGGCTCGCCGTCGTCACGCGCGGCGAGCACGGCCTCCCGTGATAGCGCGGCCATCCGCTGTGCGTAGGGCAGGAGGCGTTTGCCGGCGCCGGTCAGCGTCATGCCACGGCTGTGGCGTTCGAACAGCGGTGTGCCGATCTCCGCTTCCAGCGCCTTCACGCGTTGGGTGACGTTGGATTGCACCGTGTTGAGCTCCTCCGCGGCGCGGGTGATGCCGCCGGTGCGGGCGACGGCGGCAAAGGTCTGGATATCGCTGAGTTCCATGGCGTCGTTTCGCTTTTGTGATGGCAGCGTTCGCAACAATTCATTTTTCGAGAATGCTAGTCGCGCCTAGTCTCCCTGTCCAGATCAGGGAGGGGCTATGCCCATTGAGACGTCGCTGACTAGGCTGCTGGAGATTGAGCATCCCATCCTGCTGGCGCCGATGGACATCGTTGCCGGCAGCCGGCTTGTGACGGCCGTGAGCCGTGCCGGCGGTTTCGGCATTCTGGGCGGCGGCTATGGCGAGAAGGTGTGGCTGGAGCAGGAGACTGCGAAGCTCGCGGGGTTGTCGGCGCCATTCGGGATCGGCTTCATCACCTGGAGCCTCGCCAAGCGGCCCGAGCTTCTCGATGTCGCTCTTGCCGCAAAACCGTCTGCGATCATGTTGTCGTTTGGCGATCCCGCGCCGTTCGCGCCGAAGATCAAGTCCGCAGGTGCACGCCTGATCTGCCAGGTGCAGGATGAAGCCATGGCGCGGCAGGCGCTCGATGCCGGCGCCGACATCCTGATCGCGCAGGGCACGGAGGCAGGTGGTCACGGCGCCTCTCGCACCACCGTCGATCTCGTGCCTGCAATCGTCGATCTTGCCGCGGGCCACGTGCCTGTCGTCGCGGCCGGCGGCATCGCCGACGGGCGCGGTCTCGCCGCCATGATGATGCTGGGCGCGAGCGGCGTGCTGCTCGGCACGCGCTTCTATGCGAGCCAGGAGGCTGATGGCGCGGAGGAGGCCAAGCGGCGTATCTGCGCAGCGAACAGCGGCACGACCGTGCGCGGCATCATCTTCGATCTCTCGCGCAACAATGTCTGGCCGGCGCCGTTCACGGGAAGGTGCCTCATCAACGACCACGCCAGGCGCTGGATCGGCCGCGAGGTCGAGCTGATGCAGAATGTTGCCGCAGTCGCGGCGGACTATGCGGCCGCGAAAGCAGCCGGCAATTTCGATGTCGCGGCCGTGATCGCGGGCGAGGCGGTCGGATTGATTCATGATATTGCACCGGCGGCCGAGATCGTGGAGCGGATTGCGATTGAAGCGGGGCAATTGCTCGCCGGCCGGCGCAACTCGGTTTCTTCTTTTCCTTCCCCCCTTGTGGGAGAAGGTGGCGCGGAGGCAATCCGCGCCGGATGAGGGGTCTGTCTCCGCGGATGCAAACCCCTCACCCGTCTCGCCGCTGCGCGGCGATCCACCCTCTCGCACAAGGGGCGAGGGAAGAGCGAACATGAGGCAAGAATTATGTGGCCTGACCGTCGACTGATCGATCTCTTCAAGACCGAATTCCCGATCGTGCTGGCGCCGATGGCTGGTGTGATGGATGCCGAACTGGTGATCGCCGTGGCGGAGGGCGGCGGGCTCGGCTCGCTGCCGAGCGCGATGCTGTCGCCGGAGAAGGCGCGCGAGCAGGTCAACATCATTCGCCAGCGCGTGAAGGCGCCGGTGAACATGAACTTCTTCTGCCACACGCCGGTTGACCTCACGGCCGAAGCCGAAGCGCGCTGGAAGCAGCGGCTTACGGGCTATTACACCGAGCACGGCCTCGATCCCGCAGCGCCCATCAACGCCGCGAACCGTGCGCCGTTCGACGCCGCGTTCTGCGAGGTCGTCGAGGAGCTGAAGCCGGAGATCGTCAGCTTTCATTTCGGCCTGCCGGATCAGGCGCTGCTCAAGCGCGTCAAGGCTGCCGGCTGCCTCGTCATCTCGTCCGCCACGACGGTGAAGGAAGCAGTCTGGCTGGAAGAGCGCGGCGTCGATGCCGTCATTGCGCAAGGCGCCGAGGCCGGCGGCCATCGCGGCATGTTCCTGACCGACAAGATCTCCGAGCAGCCCGGCACCTTTGCGCTGGTGCCGCAGGTCGCCGACGCCGTGAAGGTGCCTGTCATCGCGGCCGGCGGCATTGCCGACGGGCGCGGCATCGCCGCAGCCTTTGCGCTCGGCGCATCCGGCGTGCAGATCGGCAGCGCCTATCTGCGCTGCCCGGAATCCAAGGTCAGCGCGGGCGGGCGCAAGGCGCTGGCTGAAGCGCGGGACGATTCCACCGTCATCACCAACGTCATGACCGGGCGTCCGGCGCGCGGCGTCCAGAATCGCCTGATGCGCGAAGCCGGCCCGATCTCGCCCGAGGCGCCGCCTTTTCCCCATGCCGCGACCGCGCTGGGGCCGCTCAAGGCAGCTGCCGAAAAGCAGGGCAGGGTGGATTTCACCAATCTCTGGGCCGGCCAGGCCGTGGCCCTGGGCCGCGAGGTCCCCGCAGCCGAATTGACCCGGGATTTTGCCAAATCGGCCCTGGCCCGCATGAAGGGACTGGCTGGCTAAGGTCGCGCCGCCGGTTGCGGCGCAAAACCGGCCTCTGCTATACGGCAGTTAGATTTTGCCGTGAGAGGCCTTATATAATGTCCGTCGACGCCACTACCGTCCGCCGCATCGCGCATCTGGCGCGCATTGCGGTTTCCGAGGGCGAGGTTCCGCATCTGCAGGGCGAGCTCAACGCCATGCTCGCCTTTGTCGAGCAGCTCTCGGAGGTCAACGTCGAGGGCGTGGAGCCGATGACCTCGGTCACCCCGATGCAGATGAAGAAGCGGCAGGACGTGGTCAATGACGGCGAGATCGCCGACGATATCGTTGCCAACGCGCCCGCGACCGAAGGTCACTTCTTTCTTGTGCCCAAGGTGGTCGAGTGACGTAGCGTTTTCGAGCGAAGTGGAAGCCGGTTCGCGTAAAGAAAACGCGTCAAACTAAAGAGCCTTAGGACCAAGTCCGATGTGCATGCTTTGCGACGATGAGAAGGCCTATCAGGCCTACATGAACTATCTCGACAAGATGGAGCGGCAGGGCAAGGCTGCCGATCCCAACGTCGCCGTCAATGCCGTGCTCGACGAGATCGAGGCCGCCGCGAACGCCGCCGCCAAGAAAAAAGACGACCCGGCCAACGACAAAACCCTGTCTCCGTTCTTCTGCAGCCCGATCAATAAATGACCGATTTGACATCGCTGACGCTCGCCGAGGCCCGCAAGGGTCTCGCGGCCAAGACTTTCACGTCCCTCGAGCTGACCGACGCGCATCTGAACGCGATCGAAGCAGCACGCGTGCTCAATGCCTTCGTGATGGAGACGCCCGATCGCGCGCGCGACATGGCGAAGGCCGTGGACGAAAAGATCGCCAAGGGTGAGGGCGGCCCGCTCGCCGGCATTCCGCTCGGCATCAAGGACCTGTTCGCGACCAAGGGCGTGCGCACCACGGCGTGCTCGAAGATTCTCGGCAATTTCGTGCCGACCTATGAGTCCACGATCACCTCCCAGCTCTGGCGCGATGGTGCGGTGATGCTCGGCAAGCTCAACAATGACGAGTTCGCGATGGGCTCGGCCAACGAGACCTCGTGCTTCGGCCCCGTCGGCAATCCCTGGCGGCGTGAGGGAAGCAACACGACGCTGGTGCCGGGCGGCTCGTCCGGCGGCTCAGCTTCGGCCGTGGCGGCGCTGCTGTGCATGGGTGCGACCGCGACCGACACCGGCGGCTCGATCCGCCAGCCGGCGGCGTTCACCGCGACCGTCGGCATCAAGCCGACCTACGGCCGCTGCTCGCGCTGGGGCATCGTCGCCTTCGCCTCCTCGCTCGACCAGGCCGGTCCGATCGCGCGCAGCGTGCGCGATAGCGCGATGCTGCTGCGCTCGATGGCCGGGCACGATCCGAAGGACACGACGTCGGTCGACATTGCCGTGCCGGACTATGAGGCCGCGATCGGCAAGTCCGTGAAGGGCATCAGGATCGGCATCCCCAAGGAATATCGCCTCGACGGCATGCCGGCCGAGATCGAGAAACTCTGGAGCGAGGGCGCGGCCTGGCTGAAGGCGGCCGGTGCCGAGCTCGTCGAGGTGTCACTGCCGCACACCAAATACGCGCTGCCGGCCTATTACATCGTGGCGCCGGCGGAGGCGTCCTCCAACCTCGCGCGCTATGACGGCGTGCGCTACGGACTGCGCGAGCAGGGCAAGAACATCATCGAGCTCTACGAGAACAGCCGCGCCGAGGGTTTTGGCGCGGAGGTGAAGCGCCGCGTCATGATCGGCACCTATGTGCTCTCGGCCGGCTATTACGACGCCTATTATCTGCGCGCGCAGAAGGTGCGGACGCTGATCAAGAAGGATTTCGAGGACTGCTTCGCCAAGGGCGTCGACGCGATCCTGACGCCGGCGACGCCGTCGGCGGCCTTCGGCATCGGCGAGAAGGGCGGGGCGGATCCCGTCGAGATGTATCTCAACGACATCTTCACGGTGACCGTGAACATGGCGGGCCTGCCGGGCATCGCCGTGCCCGCCGGCAAGGACGCGCAAGGCCTGCCGCTCGGCCTGCAGCTGATCGGCCGTCCGTTCGATGAGGAGACGCTGTTCTCGCTCGGCGAGGTGATCGAGCAGGCCGCCGGCCGCTTCACGCCCGCGAGGTGGTGGTGAATGTCGCCGCGTTCATCGCGAGCCTCGACGGCGCGGCGCCCGCGCCGGATCTGAACGCGCCGCTCGCCGGCCTCTGGTGGGCCGCGAAGGGCGACTGGGATCAGGCGCACAAGATCGTTCAGGACGAGAACAGCCGCGACGCCGCCTGGGTGCACGCCTATCTGCACCGGGTCGAAGGCGATCTCGGCAATGCCGGCTACTGGTATCGCCAGGCCGGCCAACCCGCGGCAAAGGATTCATTGGAGGCGGAGTGGGAGCGGATCGCTGCCACGCTGCTCGGGAGCAGGACATGAGCACGGCCACGCACAAGCTTCTCAAGGGCGCCACCGGTGACTGGGAGATGGTCATCGGCATGGAGATCCACGCCCAGGTGACCTCGAACTCAAAACTGTTCTCGGGCGCCTCGACCACGTTCGGCGGCGAGCCGAACAGCCACGTGTCGCTGGTCGATGCCGCGATGCCAGGCATGCTGCCCGTCATCAACGAGGAATGCGTCAGACAGGCTGTCCGGACCGGGCTCGGGCTGAACGCGCAGATCAATCTGCGTTCGGTGTTCGACCGCAAGAACTATTTCTATCCGGACTCGCCGCAGGGCTACCAGATCAGCCAGTACAAGTCGCCGATCGTCGGCGAAGGTGAGGTCGTGGTCGAACTGGATGGCGGCAAGACCGCGACCATCGGCATCGAGCGCCTTCATCTTGAGCAGGACGCGGGCAAGTTGCTGCACGATCAGTCGCCGTCCATGTCCTATGTCGATCTCAACCGTTGCGGCGTGGCGCTGATGGAGATCGTCTCCAAGCCCGACATCCGCGACGCCGAGCAGGCCAAGGCCTATGTGACCAAGCTGCGCTCGATCCTGCGCTATCTCGGCACCTGCGACGGCGACATGGAGAAGGGATCCTTGCGCGCCGACGTCAACGTCTCCGTGCGCAAGCCGGGCGCGCCGCTCGGCACCCGCTGCGAGATCAAGAACATGAACTCGATCACCTTCATCGGCCAGGCGATCGAGTACGAGGCGCGGCGCCAGATCGAGATCCTCGAGGACGGCGGGGAGATCGACCAGGAAACGCGGCTCTATGATCCCAACAAGGGCGAGACGCGATCGATGCGGTCCAAGGAAGAGGCGCATGACTACCGCTACTTCCCCGATCCCGACCTGCTGCCGCTGGAATTCTCGCAAAGCTTCGTCGACGAGCTGAAGACAGAGCTGCCGGAGCTGCCGGACCAGAAGAAGGCGCGCTTCGTCGCTGATTTCGGCCTGTCGGCTTACGATGCGAGCGTGCTGGTCGCCGAGCGCGAGAGCGCGGTGTTCTACGAGACGGTGCTGGATACGCTCGGCAACCGTGCCCGCGACGGCAAGGTGGCGGCGAACTGGGTGATCAACGAGCTGTTCGGCCGTCTCAACAAGGAAGGGCGGGATATTACGGGCGCTCCGGTCAACGCCGAGCAGTTGGCTGCGATCATCGACCTGATCGGCGAGGGCACGATCTCCGGCAAGATCGCCAAGGATCTGTTCGAGATCGTCTGGCAGGAGGGCGGCGATCCGCGCGCGCTGGTCGAAAGCCGCGGCATGAAGCAGGTCACCGATCTCTCGGCGATCGAGAAGGTGGTCGACGACATCATCGCGGCCAATCCCGACAAGGCCGCGCAGGTCAAGGACAAGCCGCAGTCGCTCGGCTGGTTCGTCGGCCAGGTGATGAAGGCGTCCGGCGGCAAGGTCAACCCGCAGAGCGTCAACGACCTCTTGAAGTCGAAGCTCGGCATCTGACGTCACACGTTCGAACGAGGTGACGGATACGCTTCGTCACCTCGCTTCCGGTTCGCGCTGCGACGCTCGCGCGCACCCTCGGCGGCAAACTCCATCCCGACCGACGGCGATGCGGCGGCCGAATCGCCGCCACGCGATTCGCGCAAAACGGCGGCTTCCACACGCGCTGACGAGCGCTTGCGCCGTTAAGCATGAAAATATTTTCGTTGCCAAAACTCGCGACTCAGAGTCCGCGAAGCGCCCTTGCGCGGCGATCGCGGGATCGACGATGCACATCATCGCATCGCGCATGCGCAATGCGCGCGTGCAGAAAAATACTTGCCGTGTAGTGTTTTTCTGCAATCGCATCTCGCGCAAACATCGACGATGCGGGCACTCCCCGCGATCGCAAGCACGCGTCATGCAGTGCGCCCGCATCGCGCTCGCCAAGCGCAGGCGCGTTGTGCCGTCAACACTTCTTTAAGCGAGAAGCTGTTTTTTTCGTCGTGTTGGTGTATTCGGGATGAGTGTGCATTCGATCCCCGACTGCATGCAGCGATTACAGCCATCTCACACATCGGAGGGCAACATGGCCAAGAAAGCGAAGAAGGCGAAGAAGGCGAAGAAGGCGAAGAGCGCAGTGAAGAAGACTGCGAAGAAGACCCGCAAGGTCGCGAAGAAGAAGTAACTTCGCTTCTGAAGTTGCCGGCTCCTAGAGAGCCGGCACGTCATCAGCGCCTTCTAACAGGTTCTGGTCGGCGATAGAGGGTGTCGGCGAGACATCAGGCCAACGGTCGGATCGTTCTCTTTCGCGGGTTCGCTCGCCAAAGTACGGTCCGGCAGAAGAAACAAGTTTTCTTCGTTCGGTGCGGTTCTCCTTCTCAAGGGCTCCGCAATTTCACAAGCGGCCTTCGGGCCAACGTGGAATCTGGTCCTGACGTGTTCGCCGACGCCCTCGTTCTCTTGAGGCCGGGGTATTGCCGGCATTCCCTTTTCCCACATTGCTGATCTGACCGTGACGTGGCCGCGCTGCCTTGGGGCAGGCGAGGGCTGGGGCGAACTGTCGTTCGCCGCGCAGGCGCAATGCGAGGCCGGCGCTCCGATTCCTAAAGTCGCGCGCTTCGCGCTGCGCGGCCTGCCGGCCACGGGGTGGCGCCGCCGCGCGAGGCGCCTGTGTGGCCTTGCCAGCGCGCCCCTCCCACAACGCGCCCCTCCCATGAATTGTAACCGCAGGGCGCGCGTCACCGCGCGCGATGGTTATCGTTCTCCCAAAATCCCAGGGTAAACCGAATCTGACGAATCGCAGAAGTGCCTGCAAAGCGGGGACTTCTTGCATTCGTCGCGCGCGCGCCGTGCGGGTGCGTTTACGTCTGCTTCATCGCGATACTTAAACTGCCATTCAAATTTGCCCGCCATCATCGCCTTCAACAAGCCGGCAAACGGCATGGGGATGAGTTGAACAGGTCTTTGGACGGGAGCCGCGCTCGGGGGAACGAGGCGGCAGAAAAAAAGGGGATGCGTTATGTTTCAGGGTACTTTCGATCTGGAGACGGCGACGCCGATCGACGCGAGCGCGCTGTCGGACGTGTTGTTCGAGCGCGGGATCTATTGGGCGAGCGGCCGCTCCGGCCTCGTCGACCTCGTCGCCGCACATAAATGGTTCAACCTCGCCGCGCTGAAGGGCCGCAAGGACGCCGTGGCGCTCCGCCAGGAAGTCGCCGGGCAGATGTCGGACGCCGAGATCTCGGCCGCGCAGCGCGAGGCGAGGGCGTGGGTCTCGGCTCACTGAGCCGAGAATCGCATCCGCACCCTTGTCTTCACGGGTAGCCCGATTGCGCTCAATCAGGTTCCTTCGTCGTGTCGCCACCCGGACCCGCGCGGCATGACCGAGCCGCCGCCCGACGATTCCGCTCTGGAACCCGGACGGCCGCACAAGACGGGCCTCTTGCCGGGGATGTAGAGGTCTTGGGCCTTCCGTCCCGGCGCAGCTCCGGCGTCTGGTTCAATATCTGAGCCGGCGAGGTGGTGCTGAATGCGCCCTGGCAGCGGCGGATCCGGCAATCCCGTGGATGGATGCGCACATATATAGAGAGCGCGAATCGGTTGCGCGTGCCGCGCTGATCCATGCGCCAGGCTTTCGCGGTCGTCCGGCGGTCGCTTTCAGGTGAAAGAACGCACAGACCTTGATTCTGCCGCTTGCGGCTCGCCGCCGTGTCGGGCATACCCGGCATATTGGAGACGTGGCCGAGTGGCTGAAGGCGGCGGTTTGCTAAACCGTTATAGGCTTGTAAAGGCCTATCGAGGGTTCGAATCCCTCCGTCTCCGCCAGCCGAGCTGTCCGCTCCGGTCTCAATCATCCCCACCATCGACAAAGAGCCTTCGCAGCGCGCCTTGGGCGTTGCCGCGACCATGTCTGCGCCTGGTGGAGAGTCGCGGGAAGACCTGTGTGCCTTCTCCTTGAGTCTCCTTCTGATTCCACGATTCGTGCGCGTCAAAGCCTGTTCAGGCCGGAGTTCCGTCCACAACGCCTCAGGTGGGGAATTTTGACGGCAAACGGAACCGTCCTAGAAACATAAGCAAAAACAATATGTTGCGAGCGCGCTTCGATCACATCTGCGTGTTATTTGTGCAACACCCTTCGGAAAACAAACGTCATGGGCTCGCTACGGAGCGTTCTCTTGTTGTGTGTGCAAAGACGTTCGGTAATTGTGACTGAGCGACGGAGGGGGGCATCCCGAGGTCGTCCCGTTTTAGGTGGTTCGCTTAAGTCCCTCGCGTTCAGCGGGTGTGTCCGAAGGCGCGAAGCGACTAAGCGGTGAGTTAAGGGACAAGGGAACCAACCTTAGGGTGTCGTCACCCAGCGGATCCGGAACCTTCCCTATAGAGCAAACTTGGAGGTTTAACATGAAGTTGGTTAAGAGCCTTTTGCTCGGTTCAGCGGCAGGTCTGATTGCCGTTGGCGGAGCACAGGCAGCCGATCTCCCCGTGAAGGCCAAAGCGGTCGAATACGTGAAGATCTGCTCCCTGTACGGTGCCGGATTCTACTACATCCCGGGCACTGACACCTGCATCAAGCTGGGTGGTTACCTGCGTGCTGAAGTCGCGGTCAACGCAACCGATTTCAACGGTAATTTCAGCGGTGTTAACGGTTCTGCGAACCGTCTGACGAACTACTACGTCACTCGTGCCCGTGAAGACTTCAACGTCGATACGCGCACCGCGACCGAATACGGCGTGGTTCGTACCTTCGCCGACGTTGTGTTCTCGTGGACGACGGACACCTACTCGGGCAACGGCGCCTCCGCTAACGGCTCCACCATCTACTCGCAGCTCGGCGCTTCGGGCATTAGCGCCCCTAACAATGCCAACGCAGGCGCAATCGCCGGCGGTACGCTCGGCGTGTACTACGCCTTCATCCAGTTCGCTGGCTTCACGATGGGTAAGGCGGTTGCCCAGTTCGACGCCCCCTGGACCAATTATCCGGGTAACAACTTCGACGGTCTGACTGGTGGCGGCGGCACGGTCACTGGTGTGAACCAGTTCACCTACACCGCTGACTTTGGTCAGGGCATCACTGCCGCGATTTCGGCCGTTGACCCGACCGCTTACTACCAGAGCAACCTGTACAACACCAGCTCCGGCATTTCGGTCGCGGGTTTTGGTACCGGCGGCTACGGCATCAATGCCTTCGGCGGCACGCGGGCTCCTGACATCCAGGGTATGGTCCGTATTGACCAGGCTTGGGGTCTGTTCCAGTTGTCCGCAGCGGCGCATAACAACCATGTCGCATACTACGCGACCCCTGGTCTTGTCGGAACCGAAGCGGCCGGTCATCCGGGCGACAAGTGGGGCTGGGCTGTCCAAGCGGCGTTGTCCATCAAGAACATTCCGACTGGCGCGGGCGACGTGATCAACGTCCAGGCGGTCTACACCGATGGTGCGACCCGCTACAACTTCCAGAGCTTGGCTTCGCAGAACTATGCAATGTTCGGCGGTACTAACGTGGCTGGCGCCTATCAGAGCATTGGCCTTGCCGGTGCGGCTGATGGTGTGTTCGCCAACGGGACCGGTATCAACACGGTTACGAGCTGGGGTATGCGCGGCGCCTACACCCACAACTGGGATCCGTACTGGAACACCGCGATCTACGGTTCGTACGCTCAGCTGACGTACAGCAACGGTGGTGCGGCTCTCATTTGCGGCCAACTCGCTACGTTGGGTGCCGCCACTGCGGGTATCACCACTTGTAATCCGAACTTCAACATCGGCACGATCGGTCTGATCACCCGCTGGACCCCGGTGAAGAACCTGACCTTCTCGGCGGACGTGGCTTACACCATGCTCGACCAGAAGTACGCTGGTACGATCAGCACGGTGGCCGCCGGCCCTGCGCTAGTTGTGGCCAAGCCGGGTGCCGTGTACCAGCTGAAGGATCAGAGCACGGTCAGCATGCTGCTCCGCGCTCAGCGCAACTGGTAAGTTCGGTCTAACGACCTGACAGAGAGCCCCGGCGGGAAACCGCCGGGGCTTTTCTTTTGGCGGCATGGCTGTTCTAACGCCGCGGAATGCTGGCGGAGGGCTGGCGTTGCTCCCGTGCTCCATCGTCCGTGACGATCTCGACGAGGCTGTTACGGAGGAGGGCCTCTGCGCTGCGGGCATCTCCGCGCAATGTATGCAACGGGCCGCCTGCCGTTGACCGGCATGGCCTTGCAAGCGCCCCACCGTCCTGACGCTGCAGCAGGCGGCGATCGACGCCTTCATGTTCGAGGACGTGGAACGGCGAGCTTGCCGATCGGACTACGACCAGGGAGCGCTCAGGGCTCAGCGTCGAGCAAGGCTCGCCTGAAGATCACGCGCGAGCTTCAGCTCTTCTTCAGCAGCTCACGTCCGGAGGCGCTGCGGCGCTCGCCGCCGACGCTCTCGGCGGTCAATCGGGAGCGCACAGGAGGATGGCTCTATTCCACGCTGCCGGTGCCGCGGCGCAGGTCAGCTTCGATCTGCAACCGTGTGCCGCCGCCGAAGCGGGCGCGGTAGACCTGAAGATTCTCCATGATCCGCTGCACGTAGTTGCGCGTCTCGGAGAACGGAATCAGCTCGACCCAGTCGACCGCGTCGACCTTGGGATCGCGCGGGTCGCCGTAGCGGTCGACCCATTTCTTCACGCTGCCGCGGCCGGCATTGTAGGCGGCAAAGGTCATGATGTAGGAGCCGCGGTAGTCCTCGAGCAGTCCGCCGAGCTCGGCCGAGCCGAGCGTGGCGTTGTAGACCGAATCGTTCTTCAGCCGCCCCAGATCGTAGGTCGCGCCGTGCCGCTTGCAGACATAGCGCGCGGCGTCCGGCGTCACCTGCATCAGGCCGTAAGCCTGCGCCGGCGAGACCACGGAGGGGTTGAACGCGCTTTCCTGCCGCGCGATCGCATAGACGATGCTGCGCTCGACCTCGGGGCCGATCGGCGTGAACTGCGGAATGCCGTTGACGGGATAGGCGTAGAAGTCGAAGGGGAGGCCGCGGTTGAGCGCGGCCTTGCCCAGCAGCAGCATGCCGCGCGCGTCGTTGTAGCGCTGGGTGAGCTCGCCAAGGCCGGCAAGCGCCTCGGGATCGCCGTTCTCGCCCATGTCGGCGAGAACAGGTATCGCCATCTCGCGTTCGTCGAGCTCGTAGAGCAGGTGCGCGGCGCGCACGATCTCCAGCCGTTCGGCGCCGCGGCCGCGCGGCTGGCTGTTGAGCTCGATCTGCGGCAGGCCGAGTTTTGCGCGCGCGAGCTGGCCGTAATAGCTGGTGGATTGCTCGGCCGCCCGGGCGTAGGCGTTGCGCGCCTCCTGCTGGCGGCCCGCCGCTTCCGCCGCGCGGCCCTGCCAATAGCCGGCGCGCGCCAGCGTGGTCGGATTGACGCTGCCGACGCCGATGCGGGCGAAATGCTGGGTGGCGGCGGCGGGGTCGTTGAGGAAGCGCAGCGCGATCCAGCCGGCGGTGAACTCCTGCTCGGTCTTGTAGATGTCGCGCGAGGGCAGGGCCGCGTCGCGCGCGATCAGATAGGCGCTGCGGAATTCCTCGGTGTCGATCATCTTGCGCGCCAGCAGGCGCCGCTCGATCCACCATTCGTCGAGATTGTAGAGCCGGTTCGGATCCTTCGGCGCCGACAGCATCAGCTGGGCGGCTTCGGCGAACTTCTCCTCGCGGCGCAGGAGCTGGATCTTGCTGAAGATGAAGCCGGGATCGTTGTGCAGCTCGCGTGGCACGGCGTCGAGCAGCGCGCGCGCGTTCGGCGCCTTCTTGACGGAGGCGATGCGGGCCTTGGCGAGCGCGACGTAGCCGGCGCCGAGGCGCTTTGCGGCGCGGAGCGCAGCTTCGTTCTCGCTGCCGTAGAGCAAGGTGTCCATCCGCGCCTTCTGGTCGCTCGGCGTCAGCAGGGCGCCGAACTGGTCGAGCGCGTTGTTCTCGGTCTCCTCCGACATCGGATCACTACGCCAGGCCTCGCGCACCAGCCGCTCGGCGTTGGCGCGGTCGCCGCGCGCCAGCATCGCCTTGGCGAGCGTGAAGCGGCCCTTGGCGGACACAGGCGATTCATTCTCGAACCACGACCACGCGACCGAATCGTCGCGCCTGTCGTCCCACATCGCGGCCTCCAGGCGCCGGCGCAGGAAGGTCTGCGACGGCCAGCTCGGATTGGCGGAGAGGAAGGCGCGATAGCGTTCCACGGTCGCGCCATTGTCCTCGCTGCGCAGGATGATCCATTCGGCGAGCTTTCGTGCGACGGGATCCGAGATCGAGGCGGCGTAATTGGTGGCGTCGGCCGCCTTGCGCTTGCGCACGAGCTCGATGACGTTCTCAAGCGTGTCCTTGTCGGCCTGCGACGTCGAGGAGGTCGCAGCGACCGCGGCCGGCGTGACCGGCTTGCGCGGCGTGGCGTGCTGGCGGGTCGCCGGCGCAAGCAGAGGAGCTGCGACGGGTTTGGCGACKGGCGCCGGGGCGGCAGGCCTGACGGTGGCCGTCACGGCCGGCGCGGGTGCGGTCTTGGGGGGCGAGCCGTTGGCGGCCGGCTGTGGTTTTGGCGCGGCGGCTGCGGGCTTGGGCTTGTCCTTGGCGGGTTCCTTGCCGGCGCTTTTGCCTGCATCCTTGGCGGCGTCCTTGCCAGCATCCTTGCCGGGTTTCTTCGCGGCATCCTTGGCCGGGGCGGCAGCTGCTCCCTTGCTCGCGCCCTTCGGTGTTTCCTTGCCGGTTCCCTTCGTTGTTTCTTTGGCTGATCCCTTCGCGGCGTCCTTGGCCGCCGGCTTCGCGGTGTCCTTGGCCCCGTCCGCGGTCGTCTCATTGGACTTGGCCAGGGCGGCGCAGCCGACCGACAGCCCGGCCATGAGGCACACGGCCAGACCGGTGGATCGCCATGCGGAACGAGGAAAGGAGGTCACGGCGTTTGGTCGCCCCGAATCAGTCAGTTGGCTCAAGACCTAGCTGTATTCGCTTGAATATGCGGACAAAATACCAACAGCTGCTTACCTTTGCCCGGTTTGCACCACCACCGCGGCAAAATCGCGGCCTAAACGGTGCGTCACACGGAAGCGGGTCTTTTACCGGCGGGATAGACCCGATATGAATGCAGCTTGCTCAAGAGATAGCCGCGTACGGAGGAAGTCCATGGCAGCCAAGACGAAATTCCGGGGATCGTTCACCGCCTTGGTCACGCCGTTCAAGAACGGCTCGCTGGATGAGGCGGCGTTCCGCTCGCTGGTCAACTGGCAGATCTCGGAAGGCACCAACGGCCTGGTCCCGGTCGGCACCACCGGCGAGAGCCCGACGCTCAGCCATGACGAGCACAAGAAGGTCGTCGAATGGTGCATCGCTGAAGCCAAGGGGCGCGTACCCGTGGTCGCGGGTGCCGGCTCCAATTCGACGAAAGAGGCGATCGAGCTCGCGCAGCACGCCGAGAAGGCCGGCGCGGACGCCGTGCTGGTCGTGACGCCCTATTACAACAAGCCGACCCAGGAAGGGATGTACCAGCACTTCAAGGCGATCAACGATGCGATCGGCATCCCGATCATCATCTACAACATTCCGCCGCGCTCGGTGATCGACATGTCGGTCGACACCATGAAGCGGCTGTGGGAGCTGAAGAACATCGCTGGCGTCAAGGACGCCACCGCCAGCATGGTCCGCGTCTCGCAGCAGCGCGCGGCGATGGGCGAGGATTTCAACCAGCTCTCCGGCGAGGACGCGACCATCCTCGGCTACATGGCGCATGGCGGCCATGGCTGCATCTCGGTGACCTCGAACGTCGCGCCGCGGCTGTGCTCGGAATTCCAGGCCGCTTGGGCGAAGGGCGACACCAAGGCGGCGCTCGCAATCCACGACAAGCTGATGCCGCTGCACAACAACCTCTTCATCGAGAGCAATCCGGCGCCGATCAAGTACGCGATGTCGCTGCTCGGCAAGCTGGACGAGACGCTGCGCCTGCCGATGGTTCCGGTCACCGAGCCGACGCGCGTTGCCGTGCGCAGCGCGATGGTTCATGCTGGGCTGATCAACTGATTTAGCCAACCGGGGAGCCGTTCATGAGCGTCGACGAGAAGGGCAGGAAGATGCTCACGGAGTTCCGCGAGTTCGCCATGAAAGGCAACGTCGTCGACCTCGCCGTCGGCGTCATCATCGGTGCGGCCTTCGGCGCCATCGTCACGTCGCTGGTCGGTGACGTCATCATGCCGATCATCGGCGCCGCGACCGGCGGCCTCGACTTCTCGAACTACTTCGCCCCCTTGTCGAAGGCGGTGACCGCCACCAACTTAGCGGATGCGAAAAAGCAAGGTGCAGTGCTTGCTTACGGCAGCTTCCTGACGCTGACGATCAACTTCATCATCGTCGCCTTCGTGTTGTTCCTGGTGATCCGCGCCATGAACACGCTGAAGCGCAAGGAGGAGGCGGCGCCTGCGGCTCCGGCAAAACCGTCGGCCGAGGTCGAGCTGCTGACCGAGATCCGCGATCTCCTCAAGAAGTCTTGACGCGCGCGCTTCATCCAAACTGTTAGCGTCCTCGCGCATCTCGATCAGGTTTGTCTTCCATGGCCGATAAGAACGAACGTCCAATCAAGGTCATGGCGGAAAATCGCAAGGCCCGCTTCAACTATGCGATCGAAGACACGATCGAGGCGGGCATTGCGCTCACCGGCACCGAGGTCAAATCGATCCGCAACGGCAAGAGCACGATCGCGGAGTCCTACGCCGATTCCAAGGACGGCGAGATCTGGCTGATCAACGCCACCATTCCCGAATATCTCCAGGGCAACCGCTTCAATCACGAGCCCAAGCGGCCGCGAAAGCTGCTTCTGCATCGCAAGCAGATCAACAAGCTGATGGGCGCGGTCGACCGCGAAGGCATGACGCTGATCCCGCTCAAGCTCTATTTTAACGAGCGCGGGCGGGCCAAGCTGCAGCTGGCGGTTGCAAAGGGCAAGAAGCTGCACGACAAACGCGAGTCCGAGAAGAAGCGCGACTGGAGCCGGGAGAAGGGCCGACTGTTGCGGGCGAGGGGATAGCGGCAAGAGGTTGGTGGATGACTCAGAAGAACCTGCTCGAGGTCGATTGGAGCCAGATTCCCGCACCCGCCGACGACGGCGGCGCCGCGCATCTCAAGGGCACGACGCTACCGGCGATCAGCCTGCTCGCCACCGACGATACGTCGGTGAATCTGTCAGCACTCTCCGGCCGGACCGTGGTGTTCGCCTATCCGCGCACCGGCGAGCCCGGCAAGATCGGACTGGTCGACGATTGGGACATGATCCCGGGCGCGCGCGGTTGCACGCCGCAGACTTGCGCGTTTCGTGATCTGTTTGCCGAGCTGAAAGCTGCCGGCGCCGCCCAGGTGTACGGCCTCTCGACCCAGAGCAACGCGTACCAGACCGAGATGGCATCGCGGCTGCACCTGCCGTTCCCCGTGCTGTCGGACGAGAAGCTGGCGCTGACGCGCGCCCTCAATCTGCCGACCATGGAGGTCGCTGGCCTGACCTTGATCAAGCGGCTTGCGCTGATCATCGACGACGCCAAAGTCACGCATGTGTTCTATCCGGTGTTTCCGCCCGACCGGAACGCCGGCGATGTCCTGGACTGGCTGAAGGCCAATCCAGCCGAGCCCTAGTCCAGGTCGGCCTTCACCTTCGCGAACACGCTGCGGAACATGTCCGTCGTCAGCACGCCGGTGTTCGTGTTGTAGCGCGAGCAATGATAGCTGTCGTAGAGCCTGAATGCGCCGGCCTGATGCACGGCGCCGTGGCCGAAGGGAGCTTGCGAGGCCTTCAGGTTCAGCGGTTTGAGCACCGTGTCGTGCGCAATCCGTCCGAGCGCGACGATGGCGCGCAAGTTCGGCATCGTCGCGAGCGTAGCCCCGAGGAACTGGCGGCAGGTGTTGATCTCGACCGGCAGCGGCTTGTTCTGCGGCGGAACGCAATGCACGGCATTGGCGATCCGGCAGTCGACCAGCTTCAGGCCGTCGTCGGGCCGCGCCTGATAGGTGCCCTTGGCGAAGCCGTATTCGAGCAGCGTGGCGTAGAGCAGGTCGCCGGCATAGTCGCCAGTGAAGGGGCGGCCAGTGCGGTTGGCGCCCTGCATGCCTGGCGCCAGGCCGACGATCAGCAGGCGTGCCTTGATGTCGCCGAAGGGGGGGACCGGCGCGTTGTGCCACAACGGCTCGCGCGCGCGGTTCGCCTCGCGAAAGGCGACCAGGCGCGGACAAAGCGGACAGTCACGGTCAGGGACGAGGGTGAGAGGCTGGCGGCTTGACCGGGCCGCCTCACTCCTCGAAGTCGTCATCGCCCCTCGGCGCCATCGTGGTCGCGCGCTGGAGGAACTGGGGGGCGTGATGGCGTCCCTCGCCACGCTCGCCGCGCTCACGCGGGGCGGGGCGTTCGGACGGGTCGCGGCCGAGCTTGGATTGCAGCTCGACGAGGTCGGTGAAGACGTCGGCCTGGCGGCGCAGCTCGTCGGCGATCATCGGCGGCTGGCTCGCGATGGTGGAGATCACGGTGACCCGTACGCCGCGGCGCTGGACTGCCTCGACCAGGGAGCGGAAGTCGCCGTCACCCGAAAACAGCACCATCTGGTCGATGTGCTCGGCGAGCTCCATGGCGTCCACGGCGAGCTCGATGTCCATGTTGCCCTTGACCTTGCGGCGGCCGGAGGCGTCGATGAACTCCTTGGTCGCCTTGGTGACGACCGTGTAGCCGTTGTAGTCGAGCCAGTCGATCAGCGGGCGGATCGAGGAGTACTCCTGATCCTCGATGATCGCGGTGTAGTAGAACGCCCGCAACAGCGTCCCGCGGCTCTGAAACTCCTTCAGCAGGCGCTTGTAGTCGATGTCGAAGCCGAGAGTTTTCGCCGTCGCGTAGAGATTGGCCCCATCGATGAAGAGCGCGATCTTGTTAGTGGCAGAAGGTGACATTCAGTTTGCTCGCGTAGCGTTCGTGATTGATCGTTTATTGTTGGCGCGGCGACAGCAAGCCGCGCAGGTCTATGGTGCCGCCGAAGCCCGTCGAAACCGCAAATCCGGAGAAGTCGTGGCAATCAAGGTGTCGTGGCAATCAAGGTATAGTTATGGCGGACCTGCATACGCCCGGTGCCACCCTCAATAGCAGCCCGGCAAACCACCCATCCCAGCCCCAATGTGGGGGTAGCAGAGCCGTTTGGCGAGGCCAAATCACAAATTGGCCTTGCGAAATCGCCCTGTCCCCTATAACTAGCCCCAATCATCCACATATTTCGTCCCACCCACAACGGAGCGACAGTCCATGGCTCGCGTCACCGTAGAAGATTGTATCGACAAGGTCGACAACCGGTTTGACCTGGTCCTGCTGGCCGCCCACCGGGCCCGCATGATTTCGTCCGGTTCACAACTAACGGTTGACCGCGATAACGACAAGAACCCCGTTGTGTCTTTACGCGAAATTGCGGACGAAACCATCTCGCCGGAGGACCTCCGCGAGGAGCTGGTCCACTCGCTCCAGAAATTCGTCGAGGTCGACGAGCCCGAGCCCGATACGGTCCCGCTGATCGGTTCCGCCGGTGCCAGCGTCGATGCCGACGATACCGAAGTTGCCGTTGAGCGCATGACCGAAGAGGAGCTCCTGAAGGGCCTCGAGGGCCTCGCGCCGCCGGAAGAACAGCCCGAGGAGGACGAGTAATCGTCCCGTCGCAGTCGTCGATTTCTTGTGATCTTATCAGAGGCCCGAACCCGTGTTCGGGCCTTTGCTTTTGTTGGCGTTTTCGTGGTTACCATAGCGTTGCCGCATCGCGTTGCTTGCCTGTCACCGAATTGATCGGACGCACGCGCGATCGGGGCTAAGATGTATGCAACGGGCGGCTCATGGTCCGTTTGAAGGCAGGATGGCATGGTGTATCGGCGCCGGAGACAAACGCAGATGCTGGCCGCAACCGAATCGGTTGCCGTGGCCCCGACTGCGCCGGTGGGGCGCCCGGCCAAGCCTCGCGCGCGCATGATGCGTCAATATGACCTCGTCGAGCGCGTCAGGTCCTACAATCCCAATACCAACGAAGACTTGCTGAACCGCGCCTATGTCTACGCCATGAAGGCGCACGGCTCGCAGACCCGTGCCTCGGGCGATCCGTACTTCTCGCACCCGCTCGAAGTGGCGGCGATTCTCACCGATCTAAAGCTCGACGACGCCACCATCGTGGCCGCCCTGCTGCACGACACGATCGAGGACACCGAGGCGACGCGTGCCGAGATCGACCAGATCTTCGGGCCTGAGATCGGCGCGCTGGTCGAGGGCCTGACCAAGCTGAAGCGGCTGGAGCTGGTGTCGCGCGAGGCCAAGCAGGCCGAGAACCTGCGCAAATTGTTGCTGGCCATTGCCGACGATGTCCGCGTTCTGCTGGTCAAGCTCGCCGACCGCCTGCACAACATGCGTACGCTGGACTTCGTGCCGCCGGAGTCGCGACGGCGCATCGCCGAGGAGACGCTCGACATCTATGCGCCGCTGGCCGGCCGCATGGGCATGCAGGAAATGCGCGAGGAGCTGGAGGATTTGTCCTTCCGCACCCTCGATCCCGAAGCCTATTCGGTGGTGATGCAGCGGCTCGACGCGCTCGCCGAGCGCAACCGCAACCTGATCGGCGAGATCGAGGACCAGCTCTCCAACAATCTGCGCCACCGGGGGCTGGGCGCGCGGGTCTATGGCCGCCGCAAGAAGCCGTTCTCGATCTGGACCAAGATGGAACGCAAGTCGGTCGGCTTCGAGCAATTGTCCGACATCTTCGGCTTCCGCCTCGTCGTCAACGACATCGAGGCCTGCTATCGCGCGCTCGGCATCGTCCACACCAACTGGCCGGTCGTGCCCGGGCGTTTCAAGGACTACATCTCGACGCCGAAGCAGAACGACTACCGCTCGATCCACACCACGGTGATCGGCCCCGGCAACCAGCGCGTCGAGCTGCAGATCCGTACCGAGGCGATGGACCAGATCGCCGAGCGCGGCATCGCCGCACACGTGTTCTACAAGGAAGACGTGGGCTCGCCGACCGAGTTTCTCAAGCGCGAGTCCAATGCGTTCGCCTGGTTGCGCCACACCATCGGCATCCTCTCGGAGAGCGCCAACCCCGAGGAATTCCTCGAGCACACCAAGCTCGAGCTGTTCCACGACCAGGTGTTCTGCTTCACCCCGAAGGGCAAGCTGATCGCGCTGCCGCGCCATGCCAATGTGATCGACTTCGCCTATGCCGTGCACACCGACGTCGGCAACAGCGCCGTCGGCTGCAAGATCAACGGCCAGTTCGCGCCGCTGTCCTCGGAGCTCCAGAACGGCGACGAGGTCGAGGTGCTGACCTCGGAGGCGCAGGCGGCGCCGCCGTCGGCCTGGGAAACGCTCGCGGTCACCGGCAAGGCGCGCGCCGCGATCCGCCGCGCCACCAGGACGGCGGTGCGCGACCAATATGTCGGTCTCGGCCGGCGCATCGTCGAACGCCTGTTCGAGCGCGCCAAGATCGAATACGCCGACGACAAGCTCAAGGGCGCGCTGCCGCGGCTCGCGCGCACCTCGATCGAGGACGTCATGGCGGCGGTCGGCCGCGGCGAGATCAAGGCCTCCCACGTCGCGCGTGCGATGTATCCCGACTACAAGGAGGAGCGCATCGCGCGCTACGGCGTCAAGAAGGGGCTCGCCGCCAAGCTCAGGGAGAAGTCGTCGGAGCCGCCGCGCAGCCCGGTCGCGATCCCGATCCGCGGCATCAATTCCGATTTGCCGGTGAAGTTCGCGCCGAACGGCGGCGCCGTGCCCGGGGACCGCATCGTCGGCATCGTCACGCCGGGCGAGGGGATCACGATCTACCCGATCCAGGCGCCGGCCCTGAAGGATTTCGAGGAGGAGCCGGAGCGCTGGCTCGACGTGCGCTGGGACATCGAGGATTCCGCCCCGCAGCGCTTCCCGGCCCGCATCAAGGTCGAGAACGTCAACGAGCCCGGCGCGCTGGCACAGATCGCGACCGTGATCGCCGAGCACGACGGCAACATCGACAACATCAGCATGCAGCGCCGCTCGCCCGATTTCACGGAGACGACGATCGACCTCGAGGTCTACGATCTCAAGCATCTGAGCGCGATCCTCGCCCAGCTGCGCGCCAAGGCGGTCGTGGCCCGTGTCGAACGTGTTAATGGATAGACGCCTCTCGTATGCGTCCATCTCCCTGATTTCGTGAGTCCTGAAATGTCCGCTTCTCCGCTCCGCCTCGGCGTCAATATCGACCACGTCGCAACCGTGCGTAACGCGCGCGGCGGCCGCCATCCCGATCCGGTGCGCGCCGCGCTGCTGGCGATCGAGGCCGGCGCCGACGGCATCACCGCGCATCTGCGCGAGGATCGCCGCCACATCCGCGACGAGGACATGGCGCGGCTGAAGGCCGAGATCTCCAGGCCGCTCAATTTCGAGATGGCGGCGACCGACGACATGATGCGGATCTCGCTTGCGACCAAGCCGCACGCGGTGTGCCTCGTGCCGGAGCGCCGCCAGGAGGTGACGACCGAAGGCGGCCTCGACGTGGTCGGCCAGCACAATGCGCTCGCGCCCTACATCGCACGGCTGAACGATGCGGGCATCCGGGTCTCGCTGTTCATCGCCGCCGATCCCGCGCAGATCGAGATGGCGGCGCGGCTGCGTGCGCCCGTGATCGAGATCCACACGGGGGCCTGGTGCGACGCCGTCGTCGACGGCCACACCGGGAAGGCCGAGGCGGAATGGCAGCGGATCGTGGCAGGGGTGAAGCTGGCCAAGGAAGCGGGGCTCGAGGTTCATGCGGGCCATGGGCTCGACTATGCGACGGCGGAGACGATCGCGGCGCTGCCGGAGATCATGGAGCTCAACATCGGCTACTACATGATCGGCGAGGCGCTGTTCGTCGGGCTCGCCGAGACGGTGCGCAGCATGCGCGCGGCGATGGACCGCGGCCGGAGCCGGGCATGATCATCGGCATCGGCTCCGACCTGATCGACATCACCCGCGTCGGCAAGGTGATCGAGCGCCATGGCGAGCGTTTCCTCGACCGCATCTTCACCGCGGCCGAGCGGGCCAAGGCGGAGCGGCGCGCCAAGAGCGAGAAGATGGTGGTTGCAACCTACGCCAAGCGCTTCGCGGCCAAGGAGGCCTGCTCGAAGGCGCTAGGTACCGGCATCCGGAACGGTGTCTGGTGGCGCGACATGGGGGTGGTCAACCTGCCGGGAGGGCGGCCGACCATGCAGTTGACGGGCGGGGCGCTGGCCCGGCTCCAGGCCCTGACGCCCGAGGGGTTCGAGGCGAAAATCGACCTGTCGATCACCGACGACTGGCCGCTGGCGCAGGCCTTCGTCATCATTTCCGCGGTGCCGCTGGCCAAGCCCTGACCGTCGGCGGGCTGTTTTTATAATTCACATTAAAAATCAATGTCTTATGCAGTTTTGATGCGATCCTTGATTGCGTGGCCCCCGACAACCGTCTAAAAGTCCGCGAACGCAAATCAGGCTGGGCGAATTCGGCTTTACGCCGGAATTGGCCCTCATTATCAGAATCAGGACAATCTCCTTGGGCCGCGAAGCGATGGGCTGTTCGCGGAAGGAGGGCGCTCTGTGACCGCCGGCCGGAATTGAGAGAGCAATGAGCGTGACTTCGGGAACGAAAACTGAAAGCGGCGTCGGCGAAACGATCCGCGTCGTGATCCACGCTCTCCTGATCGCGCTCGTGATCCGCACGTTCCTGTTCCAGCCGTTCAACATTCCGTCCGGCTCGATGAAGGCGACGCTGCTGGTCGGCGACTATCTGTTCGTCTCGAAATATTCCTACGGCTATAGCCACTACTCGATCCCGTTCTCGCCGCCGCTGTTCTCGGGGCGGATCTGGGGCTCGGACCCGAACCGCGGCGACATCGTCGTGTTCCGCCTGCCGAAGGACGACTCCACCGATTACATCAAGCGCGTCATCGGCCTTCCCGGCGACCGCATCCAGATGAAGGATGGGTTGCTCTACATCAACGACACTCCGGTCGAGCGGCAGCGGATGAGCGAATTTGTCGGCGAGGATCCCTGCGGCTCCGAAGGCGGGGGCATCTCGCGGGTGAAGCGCTGGAAGGAAACGCTGCCGAACGGCGTGTCCTATGAGACGCTGGACTGCGCCGACAACGGCTACATGGACAACACCAACGTCTACAACGTGCCGCCGGGCCATTTCTTCATGATGGGCGACAACCGTGACAACTCCACCGACAGCCGCTTCCTCGGCCAGGTCGGCTACGTGCCGCAGGAGAATTTGATCGGCCGCGCCCAGATGATCTTCTTCTCCATCGCCGAAGGCGAGCATGCCTGGATGTTCTGGCGCTGGCCTTGGGCGGTGCGCTGGAACCGTTTCTTCAAAATCGTCCGATGAAAGACGAAGCCAAGGACATCCCGATCCAATCGACCGAGCCCGCGGCGGGCGCCGACGGCGAAGCTGCGACCAAGACGCTTGCGACCAAGACGCCTGAAACCAAGACACCTGAAACCAAGACGCCTGCAAAGAAGAAGCGGGTGCGCAGCAGCAAGGCCAAGGCCTCGGATGCGAACGCGGCGCTCGAGGCGCGCATCGGCCACAGCTTTGCCGATCCGAATCTGCTGATGCAGGCGATCACGCATGTCTCGGCGCTGAAGTCTGGGCGCAAGCGCGGCGACAGCTATCAGCGGCTGGAATTCCTGGGCGACCACGTGCTGGGGCTCGTCGTCTCCGACATGCTGTATCACGCCTTCCCGAATGCCGACGAGGGCGAGCTGTCCAAGCGACTTGCCGAACTGGTGCGCAAGGAGAGCTGCGCCGACGTTGCCAAGTCGCTCGGTCTGCTCGACGACGTCAAGCTCGGTTCGGTCGGACCGAGCGCCGATGCCCGCCTGCGCAAGAGCGTGCTCGGCGACATCTGCGAGGCCGTGATCGGCGCCGTCTTCCTCGACGGTGGCTATGCGGCGGCGGCGGAATTCGTCAGGCGCAACTGGACCGAACGGATGCACAAGCCGCGGCGTCCCTTGCGCGATCCCAAGACCGTGCTGCAGGAATGGGCGCAGGGGAAGGGGCTGCCGACGCCTGTCTACCGCGAGGTCGAGCGCACCGGCCCGCATCACGATCCGCAGTTCCGCGTCGCGGTGGATCTGCCGGGATTGGCGTCGGCCGAAGGCATCGGTGGCAGCAAGCGTGCAGCGGAGAAGGTGGCGGCCTCAGTGATGATCGAACGTGAAGGTGTTGGCGGCGGCAATGACGGCTGAAGCAAGCGGCGAGGCGCCCTCCACAACGCGCTGCGGCTTCGTTGCGCTGATCGGCGCGCCGAATGTCGGAAAATCCACGCTGGTCAATGCGCTGGTCGGGGCCAAGGTCACGATCGTCTCGCGCAAGGTGCAGACCACGCGCGCGCTGATCCGCGGCATCGTCATCGAGGACAACGCGCAGATCATCCTGGTCGACACGCCCGGCATCTTCCTGCCCAAGCGCAGGCTCGACCGCGCCATGGTCTCGACGGCCTGGAGCGGGGCGCACGACGCCGACTTCGTCTGCGTGCTGCTCGACGCCAAGGCCGGGATTGATGAAGAGGCCGAGGCGATCCTCACCAAGGTCGCCAGCGTCAAGCACGAGAAGATCCTGGTCATCAACAAGGTCGATCTGGTCCAGCGCGAGAAGCTGCTGGCGCTGGCGCAGGCCGCCAACGAGCGCATGGCCTTTGCAAAGACCTTCATGATCGCGGCGATCTCGGGCGACGGCGTCGACGACCTCAGGCATACGCTGGCCGAAATCGTGCCGCCGGGCCCGTTCCTCTACCCCGAAGACCAGATGTCGGACGCGCCGATGCGGCAGCTTGCGGCCGAGATCACGCGCGAGAAGATCTATCGCAAGCTGCACCAGGAGTTGCCCTACCAATCCACGGTCGAGACCGACAAGTGGGAGGAGCGCAAGGACAAGTCGGTGCGCATCGAGCAGACGATCTTCGTCGAGCGCGAGAGCCAGCGCAAGATCGTGCTCGGCGCAGGCGGCGCCACCATCAAGTCGATCGGCGCGGACTCGCGCAAGGAGATCGGCGAGATCCTGGGCGTGCCGGTGCACCTGTTCCTGTTCGTCAAGGTGCGCGAAAACTGGGGCGACGATCCCGATCGCTATCGCGAGATGGGCCTGGAATTTCCCAAAGAATAACCAAGAAAAGATCGGTCACCGATGAGCGTACCCAGCAACGTCCGGCGCTTCGAAGCGCTGCTCTATGCGTCATTGATGCTGGATGCCCTGTCGGTCGCGGTGCAGGACCGCACGCCCAATGCCGAGATGACCGAGCAGATGATCATGATGGCGACCATGCTCGCCGGCGGCATGATCCTGCTGCTGGTCTATTTCGTCTGGTTGGCTGCGCGTTGGCGCAAGAACTGGCCGCGCTGGGTGCTGGCGGCGGCCCTCGTGCTGTCCATGATCTCGCTCGGCCAGATCATCGGCGAGAAGGGCCTGGAGCTCGACAGCGTCATCGAGATCGTCTCCTGCGTGTTGACGGCGATGGGGCTGTATTTCTCGTTCAGCGGCGACGCGCAGGGCTGGTTCAACGCCTAACGTCTTGCGCGATGCCGTAGGGTGGGCAAAGGCGCGCCCTTGCGCGCCGTGCCCACCATAATCGCGCTGCGGATCAAATTGGTGGGCACGCTTCGCTTTGCCCGTCCTACACTCACCTGAAATGCGATAAGCTCCGTTCCATGGAATGGACCGACGAAGGCATCGTGCTGGGCGTGCGGCGGCATGGCGAGAGCAGCGCCATCGTCGAGCTGCTGACGCGTGCGCACGGCCGGCATCTCGGCCTCGTGCGCGGTGGCGCCGGTTCGCGGATGCGGCCGCTCTTGCAGCCCGGCAACAGCGTCGGTGTGGTGTGGCGGGCGCGGCTCGACGAGCATCTCGGCACCTATGCGATTGAGGGCCTCAAGCTGCGCGCGGCGACGCTGCTGGGATCCGCCCACGGGGTCTATGGCGTCACCCATCTCGCCTCGATTGCGCGGCTGCTTCCGGAGCGCGATCCGCACGAAGACATCTTTGCGATGCTCGAACATTCACTCGATGATTTCGACGATATCGGCAGTGCCGCGGTGCACCTCATCCATTTCGAGCTGGCGATGCTCGCCGAGCTCGGCTTTGGGCTGGCGCTGGAAAACTGCGCGGTGACCGGCGAGACCACGGATCTGATCTATGTTTCGCCGAAATCCGGCGGCGCGGTGTCGCGCGGGGCCGGCGAGCCATGGCGCGACCGGCTGTTGCGCCTGCCGCCGTTCCTGCGTCGTGGCGAGGCCGCGAGCGACCTCACCGACCAGGATCTCCAGGACGGCTTCCGGCTCACCGGCCTGTTCCTGCTGCGCCATGTGCTGGAGCCGCGCGGCCAAGGCCATTCCGACGCGCGCGCCGGCTTCATCAATGCGCTGACGCGGCAGCAGGCGAATTTGGCCATTCCGGCGCCATGACCTGAGAGCGCTTCTGCCCTGTCGCCAGACATGGAAGTTCCCCGGGAACGAAATCCGCCTGGTCGAATTGGCCCTCGCAGGGTTCCACAACGGGGACAGCCAAAAATGTTGATCAAGGGATTCGCCGTGTCGGCGGCGTTGCTTGCGTTCGCGCCTGACGCCGCGGCTGGCGAGCCGCAACTGGGTGTCTTTCGCCGGGCATCCTGCACCGTGATCCGGTATTACGTGGCGAAATTGCGAAGCAAGACCGTGTCTACCCCAAGATTCGCGGTCTGAGCCGCGGCGAATTCCAGCGCGAGCGGAATACGGCGACAGATGGCAGCCACTTTTCGCTGCGGCCGCAGAGAGTTGGGCGCGGTCCAAGGGGGCAACGGAGGCCGAAATCGAAGTCGCCCGGCGTTGCCTGACCAATGCGCCGGTCACCGCGCAAGCCAAGACCCAGCAGCCAGTGACCGCCGGCTGGGCAGGGCAATAGCCGCCCACAGGGAACCAATCGATCCTTGCCCGATTCGTTTCCACGGTTTAACCGGGCGGCATGGGAAAACGATTGATTCCGCCGGAGGAACCGGCCGAAATTCACGAGGTGCCGCTGCGTGAGGCGCTGGAAGAGCGCTATCTCGCCTATGCGCTCTCCACCATCATGCACCGTGCGCTGCCGGATGCGCGCGACGGTCTGAAGCCGGTGCACCGGCGCATCCTCTACGGCATGCGCTTGCTCCGGCTCGACCCCGGCACGGCGTTCAAGAAATCCGCCAAGATCGTCGGCGACGTGATGGGCTCGTTCCATCCGCATGGCGACCAGGCGATCTATGACGCCATGGTACGCCTCGCGCAGGATTTCTCCTCGCGCTACCCGCTGGTCGACGGCCAAGGCAATTTTGGCAATATCGACGGCGATAACCCGGCTGCCTATCGCTACACCGAAGCGCGCATGACCGACGTGGCGCGGCTTCTGCTCGAGGGCATCGACGAGGACGGCGTCGAGTTCCGGCCCAACTACGACGGCCAGTCGAAAGAGCCGGTCGTGCTGCCCGGCGGCTTTCCGAACCTGCTTGCCAACGGCGCGCAAGGCATCGCGGTCGGCATGGCGACCTCGATCCCGCCGCACAACGCGGCCGAGCTCTGCGACGCCGCGCTGCACCTGATCGAGAAGCCCGACGCGAAATCCAAGGCGCTGCTGAAGTGGGTCAAGGGCCCGGATTTCCCGACCGGCGGCATCTGCGTCGATTCCAAGCAGGCGATCGCTGAAGCCTATACGACCGGTCGCGGCTCGTTCCGTGTTCGCGCTCGATGGGAGCAGGAAGAGGGTACGCGAGGCACCTGGGTCGTCGTCGTCACCGAGATTCCCTTCCTGGTGCAGAAGTCGCGCCTGATCGAGAAGGTCGCCGAGCTGCTGGACCAGAAGAAGCTGCCGCTGGTCGGCGACATCAGGGACGAGTCGGCCGAAGACGTCCGCATCGTGATCGAGCCGAAGTCGAAGAACGTCGATCCCGCCCTGATGATGGAATCGTTGTTCCGGCTGACCGAGCTCGAAAACAAGATTCCGCTGAACCTCAACGTGCTGATCAAGGGCCGCATCCCCAAGGTCGTCGGGCTCGCGGAGTGCTTGCGCGAATGGCTCGACCATCTGCGCGACGTCCTGATCCGCCGGACCAACTTCCGCAAGGCGCAGATCGAGAACCGGCTCGAAGTTCTGGGCGGTTTGTTGATCGCGTACTTGAACCTCGACGAGGTGATCAGGATCATCCGCACCGTGGACGAGCCGAAGCCGGCGCTGATCAAGGCGTTCAAGCTTACCGAGGTGCAGGCCGAGGCCATCCTCAACATGCGCCTGCGTAGCTTGCGCAAGCTCGAGGAAATGGAGATCCGCACCGAGGAAAAGAACCTCCGCGCCGAGCTCAAGGGCATCAACGCGGTGCTCGCCTCGGAGCCGGAGCAGTGGAAGAAGGTCGGCGAGCAGGTCGGCAAGGTCCGCGACATGTTTGGACCGAAGACGCCGCTCGGCAAGCGCCGCACCACCTTTGCGGATGCGCCCGAGCACGACCTCGCCGCAATGGAAGAAGCCCTCGTCGAGCGCGAGCCGGTGACGGTCGTGGTCTCCGACAAGGGCTGGATCCGCACCATGAAGGGCCATGTCGAGGATCTCTCGGGGCTCGCCTTCAAGCAAGACGACAAGCTCGGTTTTGCCTTCTTCGCGGAGACGACCTCGAAGCTCTTGCTGTTCGCCACCAACGGCAAATTCTACTCGCTCGATGTCGCGAAGCTTCCGGGCGGTCGCGGCCATGGCGAGCCGATCCGTCTGTTCATCGACCTCGAGCAGGAGGCCGCTCCCGTCGCGCTGTTCGTCAACAAGGGCGGGCGTAAATTCCTGGTCGCGAGCCACGAGGGCCAGGGTTTCGTCGTCAACGAGGACGATTGCGTCGGCACCACCAAGAAAGGCAAGCAGGTCCTCAACGTCGACATGCCGAACGAGGCGCGCACGGTCACCGAGGTGATCGGCGACACCGTCGCGGTCATCGGCGAGAACCGCAAGATGCTGGTCTTCCCGCTCGACCAGGTGCCGGAGATGGCCCGCGGTCGCGGCGTGCGCCTGCAGAAGTACAAGGACGGCGGCCTGTCCGACGTCGCCGTGTTCGAGGCCAAGGCGGGCCTGACCTGGAAGGACTCCGCTGGCCGCGAATTCTCCGCGACCATGAAGGAGCTTGCGGAGTGGCAAGGCACCCGCGCGGATGCCGGCCGCCTGCCGCCGAAGGGTTTCCCGAAGTCGAACAAGTTCGGCAAGGTGATCGGGTAAGCAGGCTCGTGTCCCGGATGCGCTGCAGCGTGAAACGCTGCTGCGCAGAGCCGGGACGCCACAACACAGGTGTCATGCCCCGGCTTGACCGGGGCATCCAGTACGCCGCGGCTTCTCGGTTTCATCACGCCCCTCTCCGGAATACTGGATCGCCTGCATTCGCGGGCGATGACAGCGAGTGTGGCGCAAACGCTTGGCAGATAGGCGTGAGCGCATAAGTGCCTGCGTCGATCGGGCACGAACATTGCTTTTTCTTTGCCTGCAAATGAACTCTCAAGAAGAAGCAAAAGGCACAATGTTCAAACTGAAGGCTTTTATTCCGGCGCTGTTCGGCCTCGCGCTGGTCGCGGCGCCCGCGCATGCGGCGGGCAATCTCGTTGCAGTGCTCGAGGCGGAGATCGTCACGCTCGATCCGCATTTTTCCACGGCCTACATTTCGCGCACGTTTGGCTACATGGTGTTCGACACGCTCTTTGCGAAAGACTCCAAGGGCGACATCAAGCCGCAGATGGTGCAGGACTGGAAAGTCTCATCCGACGGATTGACCTATACGTTCACGCTGCGCGACGGCCTGAAATGGCATGACGGCCAGCCGGTCACGGCGGCCGATTGCATGGCGTCGCTGCGCCGCTGGCGCACCCGCAGCGCTCTCGGCCGTCGGATCTTCGCGATCACAGCCTCGCTCGAGCCGACGGATGCGAAAACCTTCGTGCTGACGCTGAAGGAGCCGTCCGGCCTCGTGATCGATGCGCTCGGCAATCCCGTCAGCCCCGTCGCCTTCATCATGCCCGAGCGCATCGCGAAAACACCCGGCGACCAGCGCATCACGGAGATCATTGGCTCCGGCCCGTTCGTCTACAGCAAGGCCGATCACCGCACCGGCGATCGTATGATCCTGAAGAAATTCGCCGACTATGTGCCGCGCCCCGAGCCCGCCGATTTCCTCGCCGGCGGCAAGCGCGTCGGCATCGACACGCTCGAGATCCGCGTCATCCCTGATGGTGCGACCGCCGCGTCCGCGCTGCAGGCCGGGGAGGTCGACTTCATGCAATATGCGCCGTTCGATCTGTTGCCGCAGCTGGAAAAGAATTCCCGCGTCAAGCTGGTCAATTTCACMGGCGGCAACATGTTCGCCGGCGCCTATCGTCTCAACGCCGCATCGAAGCCGTTTGATGATCCGGAAATTCGCCGCGTGCTGTGGAAGCTGGTCGACCAGCGCGAGGTGCTGGATGCGCTCGGGCTCGATGCCAAATACGCCGCTCCCTGCGCGACGTTCTTCACCTGCGGCACCACCTATGAGAGCAAGGCGGGCACGGAAGCGGCCGCGAAGACGTCGATTGAAGCCGCGAAAGCCGCGTTGAAGGCGACCAAATATGCCGGCGAGCCCGTGGTCGTCATGGAAGCCAACGACCTCGAAGCCCCGCGCGTCTCGGCGCAGGTGCTGGCTGAGCGGCTGAAGCAGGCCGGGTTCAACGTCGATCTCCAGGTGATGGACTGGGCGAGCGTGCTGGCGCGCCGCGCCAAGAGGGAGGGCTGGAGCGTCTATGGCGTCCACGCCGGCGGTTTTGATCTGGGCTCGCCGCTGACCAACGTCATGGTCGCCTTCAACTGCGCCGACTTCACCGGCTGGCAATGCGATGCGCGCATCACACCCTTGATGGAGGCCTTCGCCAAGGCGCCTGCCGAGGAGGATCGCAAGAAGATCGCCGGCGAGATTCAGAGCGTCATGTACGATCAGGCGCCCGCGATCCCGTGGGGCCAGTTCGCGCAGCCGGCGGCCTATCGCGCCACGCTGCGCGGTCTGATACCGTCCGCCATCCCGGTGTTCTGGAACGTTGAGAAGTAACGCGATGTACGATGTCATTGTTGTCGGCGGCGGCTCCGCCGGCGCCGCTGTTGCGGCACGGCTTTCCGAGGATCCCGCACGGCGTGTCCTGCTGCTCGAGGCGGGGCTGGACTGGCGCGCCGACGAGGCGCCCTGGGAGGTGATGACGCCAAATCCGATCCCGATCATCCACAAGCGTGAGTACCAGGAGAAATGGCAATGGCCTGATCTCCTGACGCGCCGGGTGGCCGGGCAGGAGCCGCGCTTCTACTGGCGCGGCAAGGGGCTTGGCGGCTCATCGATGATGAACGGCCAGATTGCCATCCGCGGCGTCGCCGACGCGTTCGACGAATGGGCAGCCAATGGCTGCACCGGCTGGTCGGCCAAGGACGTGATGCCGCTGTTCTCGGTGATCGAGGATGATTTGGAATTTGGTGACGCCCCGGGCCATGGAAGCGGCGGACCGCTGCCGGTCTATCGCGCTCCGCCCGAGAAGTGGGGCCCGATCGACCGCGGCCTCCGCGATGCGGCGCTGGCGAGCGGCTATCCCTGGTGCGCCGACCTCAACGGTCCTGATGGCGAGGGCGTCGCCTGCTATCCCATCAACAGCCGGGACAGCCGCCGCATCACGACCAACGAGGGTTATCTCGAGCCGGCGCGCGGCCGTGCCAATCTCGAGATTCGCGGGCACGCGCTGGTCGATCGCGTGCTGATCAGCGACGGCCGGGCGACCGGCCTTCGTGTTCACTTCGAAGGGCAGGGCACCCACGAGATCAGCGCGCGCCAGATCGTGCTCTGCGCCGGCGCCATCCACAGTCCGGCGATCCTGCTGCGTTCTGGCATCGGACCGGCGGATGAGCTGAAGGCGATGGGGATCGCGGTCGAGCGCGATCTGCCGGTCGGCCGCCACTTCTTCGACCACCCGTTGTTTCGCGTCACGGTCCAGCTCCACGAAAATCTGCGGCCGACCGATCCGGACACCCGCCACACCAATTGCTGCGTGACCTATTCCTCCGGCCTCGCCGATGGCGGCAAGCGCGACATGATCCTGATCGCGTTCAACCACCGCGGCATCGGCGTGCCTGGAGCGATCGGCGCCGGCCTGTTCAACGCCTATTCGCGCGGCACGCTCAAGCTGGCCTCGACCGATCCGGCGATCGATCCCATCGTCGAGGAGAACATGCTTGCCGATCCCCGCGACATGCTGCGCATGATGGACGCGGTGAAACGGCTGGCCGTGATCACCTCGCAGCCGGCGCTTTCAGGCATTGCCGATTGGATCAGGCTGACCGACACCGATCTGACGCTGCCGCAAGCTGCGGCCTTGCCGGATCACGAGCTCGATGCGCTGCTGCGCCGCGAGACCGGAGACATCCAGCATGCCGCCGGCAGTTGCCGCATGAGCGGCGTTAACGACGCTGACGGCGTGGTCAACCCTGATGGCACGGTGAAGGGCATAAGCGGCCTGCGCGTGGCCGACGCCTCGATCATGCCGTCCGACTGCCGCGCCAATACCCACTTCACGACGGTGGTGATCGGCGAGGCGATTGCGCGGATGATGATGCGTTAGCGCTAGAAGTGATAGTTCACGCCTGCCGTCACGGCGTGAATGCGATCCTTCAGGCTGAAGATGTTGACGGTCGTGCCGGCCCCATTGCTCAGCAACGCGCTGTGGTCGCCGAAGTCGTAATAGTCGTACTCGAAAACCGCGGACCAATGCGGCGCGAACGCCCAGTCGACGCCGGTGCCGGCGGTCCAGCCGGTTCGGGTGCTGGCTCCGCTGGGATTGACGGGGACGCCACCAGCGGGCGTGAAGGCATCGTCAAGCTTTTCACGCGTCCAGGCGCCGCCGCCCCGGACGAACACCAGCCAGCGATCAGCGAACGCGTAGCCGAGCCGCGCGGTGGCCGAGGCCAGGAAGTCGTTGCTCATCGTGAACTGGCTGGGGACGACGACGCCGGTCACGAGGTTTCTGACGGTGCCGGCGTGCGAGTTGCGGAGGCTGCTCCAGGCAGCACGGCCTTCGGCACCCACGACCCATCTGGTCGCGAATTGATAGTCGCAGCCGACCTGTCCGCCCCCAACGAAGCCTGTTGAACTGAAGGAGACAGAGTTTCCAAGCGAGTTGGTGGTCCGGTCGTCGCTGACGACACCGCCGACGTGTGCGCCGACGTAGCAACCGGTCCAGGTGAAGGGGATAGGCGCGAGGGGAGGTGCCTTCACCGCCAGATCAGCCGCCAAGGCCGCGCTGGAAAATCCCAATGCCAAAAGCCCGCCCACCCAAGCGACCGCGAAACGCCCCATGTCAGTCCCCATTCCCGCCTGCGACAACTTGGCACATGTCTGCCAGAAATGCCGCTGCTCGGGAAAGTGCAATTCGCATGATGTGCACAATTTGGGGTAGAGCCGTGGCGCAAATGTCACGCTCGGATCCGATGCACGCGGCGAGCATGACGGCTCGTTGACGTCGATGCTGATTTTACCTGGTGCCATCGAAGGTGAACCACTTCACAGCGGTCACAGCGGGGTCGTGCTAGCATTCGACAGTGCTGGCTGACCCAGCACCATGGCCGGAGTTCGGCTCAAATTACGCCATGCCCGATAAGCGCTGGCGGTTCGCATTTTCAGACGCTGTTCCCGCAATGAAGGGAGGTCTGGCAATGAGCGACACTCCAAAACCCGTGCCCGCCGACGAGTCGGCTCAGGCGGACCTTGCAGAGTCTGAAGCTCCGGCGCCCGCATCCGGATTCGCCAAACGGCTGGAATCGTTCTTCGAGGTGATTCCATTTCTTGGCGGCGTTTTCATCGTGGTCCTCAGCGTGGAGCCGCTCCGCAATTTCATCTGGGACTCACGCCAGGTGATCATCCCGATCGTGGTGTTCGCCGCTGTCGTCATCCCGACGATCTTGCTGATGCCGATCGGGCAGCGATGGCTGAGAGAGAGCAAGGCGTCCACACGAGCGGGGCTCTTCATATTCTTCATGCTGGTGCTGGTGTCGATCGTGGCCATTGTTGCCTCGCTCGGCAAATTCTACCAGTACACGGTGCTGCGCGGCGTGTTCCTGGCCGTGGTGTGCCTGCTGCCCGGCGCAATGTGGTATCTCTTCGTCGGAACGCGCAAGGCGAGCCTGCTGAACGAATACCTGGTCAATCTCGATCGTCTGGGGCTGTTGCGCCAGGTGCGGAACGAGGATGCGGCGATCCGGGGACGTCGCGTTCAGGGGTATCTTCAGAAGTTCGAAGCCATCTATGGCGAGCTTGCGCCGAACGTCTATGCGGATGTGCTGAGCGGCCGTCTCGGCAAATATTCAAGGGCGGATACCGGCGGCGTGACGACACTCTCGACTGCGACGGTCCCGGTCTTGCTCGCCACGGTGCTGATTTCGCTCGGCTGGTTTGTCACGCTGCCGCCGTATCAGGCCGACGTTGTCTTCACCGTGAGTCCGGGCGTGCAGGCGCTGACGCCGTCGGGCACGCCGGTCCAGCTCGCGTTCCTCGGCGCCTATTTCTTCTCGCTCCAGATGCTGTTTCGCCGCTACGTCCTGGAGGATCTCGGTGGCAGCGCCTATGTCGCGGTGTCGCTGCGCATCATTCTGGCCGTCATCGGGATCTGGACCTTCACGGCTGTGTCTAGCGCGAACGACCATCTGCTTCTGCTCGCCGGCTTCGTCTTCGGCGTATTCCCGCGCGTGCTCTGGCAGGTCGTGGAGCAGATGTTCAAGAAGGCGGCGGGCCTCATCTTGCCGAGCATGGTCTCGCAATTGCCGATCAGCGATCTCGATGGTCTCACCGTCTGGCACGAGGTCAGGCTCGAGGAGGAGGACATCGAGAACGTCCCGAATATGGCGACTGCCGACATCGTCGAGCTCTTGCTCAACACGCGCCTTCCGCCGGAGCGGATCATCGACTGGACCGACCAGGCCATCCTCTACACGCAGCTTGGGCCGCAGCCCAAGCCGAAGGAAGGAGGCAGCGCACGCGAAAAGCTACGCACGCACGGTATCCGCACGGCGAGCTCGCTGCTGTGGGCTTCGTGGCAGGCGCGACTCCAGGGAAGGTCCGAGGAGTTCGATCGGATTTTGCAGGGGGCCGATGGCGCCAGCGCGATGCCGGCGCTGGAGGACTCGCTCCGCACCAATTCGAATCTCGATCTGATCGAGCAGTGGCGCGGCACCTGCGATGCCGCGCAGCGTCCCTCGGCGCAGCCGGGCGCGGAGCAACCGTCGCGCCTGCTCGAGCCGCGCGACGGAGAGTTCGACCCCGGTCGTGCGGCTGCCGCGGCCTAGATCAGGCCCACCAGCCTTAGCACCACACCCACGGCGCAGCTGCCGGCGAGCACGGTGAGCATGCCGAGCTTGAAGCGGAAGATCGCGGTCGCGGCCGCGATCGACAGCAGCAGCGCCGGGACGTCAACGCTCGTCAGCACCGGCCTGTCGAAGGACAGCGGGAAGGCGTGCACCGGCACGGTCTCGCGGAACAGCGTGTGCAGCGCGAACCAGATCGASAGGTTRAGGATSACGCCGACGACGGCGGCGGTGATCGCGCTGAGTGCACCGGCGAGGCCCGTGTTACCGCGCAGGCGCTCGATATAGGGGGCGCCGACGAAGATCCAGAGGAAGCAGGGCGTGAACGTGACCCAGGTCGCAAGCAATCCGCCAAGCGTCGCTGCAAGCATCGGCGACAGGCCGCTTGGATCGCGATAGGCGGCCATGAAGCCAACGAACTGAAGCACCATGATCAACGGGCCGGGCGTGGTCTCGGCCATGCCGAGACCGTCGAGCATCTCGTGCGGCTTCAGCCAGTGATAATGCTCGACTGCCTGTTGCGCAACATATGCCAGCACCGCATAAGCGCCGCCGAACGTGACCAGCGCCATCTTCGAGAAGAACAGCGCGATCTGGCTGAACACGCTGGCTTGACCAAGAATCAAAAGCAGCGCGATCACCGGCACCAGCCAGAGCGCGAGCCAGAGCGCACCGACGCGGATCGCGCGCGCGGTGTTGGGGCGCACATGCTCGGGAACGGCTTCGCCGAGCATGCTGTCGATCACGGCGGTGCTGCCGCCGGGACCGTGAGCCGCCGGGGCAAACTCCGGACGGCCGGCCCGCGCGCCGACATATCCGATCACGCCGGCGGCGATGATGATGATCGGGAAGGGGACCGCGAAGAAGAAGATCGCGACGAAGGCGATTGCGGCGAGCCCAATCATGATGCGGTTCTTAAGCGCGCGCTTGCCGACGCGCACCACAGCCTCGAGGACGATGGTGAGCACGGCGGCCTTGAGCCCAAAGAACAGCGCCTCGACGAAGCTGACATTGCCGAAAGCCGCGTAGATGTAGCTGAGGCCCATGATCGCGATGATGCCGGGCAGGACGAAGAGCCCGCCCGCCATCAGCCCGCCGGCGGTGCGATGCATCAGCCAGCCGACATAGGTGGCCAGCTGCTGCGCCTCCGGTCCCGGCAAGAGCATGCAGTAGTTCAGCGCATGCAGGAATCGGCCTTCGGAGATCCAGTTCTTCTCCTCGACCAGGATGCGATGCATCACCGCGATCTGGCCCGCGGGGCCGCCGAAGCTCAGGCAGGCGACGCGGAGCCAGACACGGAAGGCTTCGCCGAAGCTGATGCCGTGACCGGCATCAGCTTCCGTTGGATTGGCGCGGGTGTCCATCACGCCTTCACCTTGTTGGTCGGCCAGTTGTGGGTCTCGGCCGTAGCGTCGCGGCACCAGCGGTAGAAGGCGTCGTAGAGCGTCATGCCGGCTTCGAGCTGCTCGAGATCGTCGTCGTACATCCGCGACAGCCCGAGCGAGGCCGCGAGCAGGCCGGGGGCTTCCGGCGCGAGGTCGGGCCGCGCGGTGTCTGCGCCACGGACCAGCGTGGCAAGCCGCAGCAGGGGCGGTGTTGCAATCCCGAACTCCTCGATCATCACGTCGAAGGTGCAGAGCTCGCCGCGGTGACTCCAGAACACGTTCTCGATGTCGAACGGCGCCGCGTTGAAACGCTCGCCCACGGCGACCACTTCAGAGGGCGCGACGAACAGGAACACCGCGTTGGGATCGACAAAGCGGCGGATCAGCCAGGGGCAGGCGATGCGATCGACCTTCGGCCGGGCCCGCGTCACCCAGACGGTGCGTCCCTTCGCGTCGCGTGGCGGCAGCTTGCGGGTGTCGAGCAGCGGCAGCTTTGCCGCCTTCCAGCCCTCGAACCCCCCCTCCAGCGTCTCGGCCGCCACGCCGAGCTGGCGAAGCCAGGCCGCCGTGCCCTGCGCGAGCTTTTCGCCCCGGAAGCACGAGACGATCGCGGAACGGCCCGCGAAGTCGCCGCCCCAGTCCGGAACATTCTCGTGGCTGAGCTTGATCGAACCGGGAATCAGCCGCCGGTCGGCGGCGAAATCCTCGTCCGTGCGCACGTCGATCAGGGCAGGGGCGTTCGCCGTGCCGATCAGCCGTGCCAATTTGTCAGCAGATATCGTTGTGTAGGAAGACATGATGCGCCCTCGTAAAGACAAACGGGACGCGATACTTGGGCTTGTCGCCTCGTGGGGAGATCGCTCAATCCCCATGAGCGTCATTACAACGAAACCGCGCCGGGCTGTCAATCGGCTCGTTGACTTGATTTTGCCCGGACATTCCGCAGGTCTATATTGCGGGTCAACGGACCGGACCTTTCGGAGACTTTTCGATGCATTCCCATTCGACCGAGCAATGGACCCATGACCACGCCTTTCTGGGCGAGAAGCACGACGAGAACGAGCGGCGCACCTGGCTCGTGGTCGTCCTGACCCTGGTCATGATGGTCGGCGAGATCGTTGCCGGCTCGCTGTTCGGCTCGATGGCGCTTTTGGCCGACGGCTGGCACATGGGCACGCATGCGGCCGCGCTTGGCATTGCCGCTTTCGCCTACCGTTTCGCGCGCCGGCACCTGGGGAATGCGCATTTCACCTTCGGCACGGGCAAGTTCGGCGATCTCGCCGCCTTCTCCAGCGCGATCATCCTGGGTCTGATCGCGGTCGAGATCGCCTATGAGAGCGTGCTGCGGCTGTTCACGCCGGTGCCGATCGTCTATGGCGAGGCCATCGCGGTCGCCGCCCTCGGCCTCTGCGTCAACCTCGCCAGCGCGTGGTTGCTGCGCGACAGCCATGATCATCATCATCACGGCCATGACCACGGCCATGACTACGGCCTTGGGCATGCGCATGATGATCACGACGACCACGGTCATCACCGCCATCATCACGACAACAATCTTCGCGCGGCCTATGTCCACGTCATGGCGGATGCGGCGACCTCGGTGCTGGCGATCGCAGCGCTGGTGGTCGCGATGTATTCGGGATGGGTCTGGGCCGATCCGGCCGTCGGCCTGATCGGCAGCGCCGTGATCGCGAGCTGGGCGTTCGGCCTGGTCAAGTCATCAGGCGCGGTGCTGCTCGACGTGCGCGCCGACGAGAAGCTCGAACGCACCATCCGCGCGCGGATGGAAGTCGGCGAGGACCGCGTCACCGACTTGCATCTCTGGCAGGTCGGCCCCGGCCATTGCGCCGTGCTGGTCTCGGTGGTGTCGGACAAGCCGAAGCAGCCGGCCGTCTATAAGAAGCGGCTCGCCGGGCTGAAGGGCCTGAGCCACGTCACGGTCGAGGTCGAGACCTGCCCGCATTGATGTGATCTGCCGAAACGGAATTCGGCGGCGCGGCCGGGGTTGATCCTCGGTCGCAGCCATACACGGCTCTGCAAGAGGGACCAAGGATGATGCCCAGGATCAAGTTTGCTCTCGCCGTTGCCGCGCTGGCTCTGTCCGGCCACGCGGCCGTTGCGCAGTCCGAGAAATCGGGCGTCGAAAAGCTCTACGTCCTCAATTGCGGGGAGGGCACCGCCGGGGACATCTCGCGCTGGACGCCCGGCCTGAACGAGGGCAAGTCGATGGACTTCGTCGACAGCTGCTATCTCATCAAGCACAGCAGCAAGGGCTGGTTCCTGTGGGACACCGGCATCGCCGATGCCGTCGCCGCCATGCCGAATGGCCTTGTCCCCACCGATCCCAAGGCCGTGACCTGGCGTCGGCCGAAGACGTTGGCCGCCCAGCTCGAACAGCTCGGCCTCAAGCCGGATGACGTCAAGGCGATGGCGGTGTCGCACACGCATCCTGATCATACCGGCAATGTCGAGCTGTTCCCGCAGGCCACGCTCTACGTGCAGAAGGCCGAATATGACTGGCCCGGCGCCAACAACGAACCGCGCTTCAAGCCCTCGCATCCGGTCGAGTTGCTCGCGGGTGACAAGGACGTGTTCGGCGACGGCAGCCTGACCATCCTGTCGACGCCCGGCCACACGCCGGGACACCAGTCGCTGCTGGTGAAACTGCCGAAAACCGGTGCGGTGGTGCTGTCGGGCGACGCCGTCCACTTCAAGGACAATTGGGACAACCGCCGCGTCCCCAGCATGAACGCCAACAAGGACCAGAGCGCGGCGTCGATGCAGAAGATCGCCGATACGCTCGACAAGGAGAAGGCGCAGCTCTGGATCAACCACGACAAGGCCCAGCGCGACGGCCAGAAGATGGCGCCTGAGTTTTACGACTAGCGTTTGCGCCGAGGTTGCTGCCATGACGCTGGCAGCAGCAGCGTGCTACGGCCCGGGCAAGCTCCGCGACAGGAGATGATCGTGGGAGAGTGGGCCGGGGTTGCGATCGCGCTGGCGTCGAGCAGCCTCGGCGGCACGGCCGCGGCGATCACCCGCTATCTCGTCGGTGGCGCCGATCCGGTTCTGCTGGCGATCCTGCGCTGGGGGATCGGCTTTCTCTGCCTGTTGCCTTGCGCGCTGCTGCTTGGCGTGCGCTGGCCGCAGCGGCCCGACTGGCCGGCGGTGGCCCTGCTCGGCATCTGCTTCTTCGGCCTGTTCTTCATCCTCTACAATATCGCGGTGTCCTACACGACCGCTGCGCGCGCCAGYCTCGCGCTGGCGACGCTGCCGCTCCACACCATGGTGGTCGGTGCGATCCTCGGCGTCGAGCGGTTGACGGCGCGCAAGGTCATTGGCGTTGGCATCGCCGTGCTCGGTGTGACAGCCGCGCTGGCAGCGGGGCTCGCCCAGAGCCCGCCCGGCGCCTGGCTCGGCGAACTGATCATGACCGGTGCCGTGTTCTGCATGGCGTTCTACAACGTGCTGTCGCGCCCGCTGATGCAGCGCTCAAGCGCATTGGGTTTTCTCACCGTCGGCATGGGCGCGGGCGCCGCCGTGCTGGTGCTGGCGGGGTTCGTGAAGGGCAGCTTTGCGGCGCTCGGTCACTTCACGACGGGGCAGTGGATCGCCGGCATCTATCTCGGCATCGGCGGCGGCGCGCTCGCCTTCATCCTCTGGGTGATGGCGCTGGCGCGGGCGACGCCGACCCGCGTTGCCAATACCATGACGGTCAATCCGATTGCCGCGACCTTGCTGGCGGCGCTGCTCGTGGGCGAGCCGATCACGGCAAACCTTCTGATCGGGCTGGTTGCTGTGTTCGCCGGCATCTGGATCGCGACCAGCCAGGCGAAGCCGGCCTAGTTGCGCGGTGCCGTGACCGGGGGCGGGCTGGAGTCCGGTGTCTTCTTCGGCTTGAGCGTGCCGGCGTAGAACGAGAGCAGCCAGACCAGGATGATGGCGAGGAGATAGACGCCCCAGGCCTGCGGCGGCGTGGTTGCCCAGCGCAGCAGGCCTTTGAAGGTGCGGGGCGGGCTGTTGTCTTCGCTCATGGCCCGCTTGTGCGCGAAAGGGGCTGCGCGGTCAATCCGGCCGCCGTTCGGCGCGGATCAGGAACAGCGCCGCCAGCGCCGAGAGGCTGAGCGCGGAGGAGACGATCAGCACCTTGGCGCCCATCACGTCGATGAGCAGGCCGAAGGCCAGCGGCGCCACCGCCTGCGCCATCCGTGCCGGCGCGCCGATGATGCCGAGACGGTAGCCGAAATCTTTCGGCCCGAAGATCGACAGCGGCAGCGTGCCGCGCGCGATCGTGAGAATGCCGTTGCCCGAGCCGTGGAGCAGTGCAAACGCGCTTGCGGCGGGGGCGCCGAAGATGGCGAGGATTGCGGCGCCGAGCGGGTGGGTGACGCAGGCAAGGCGCGTCGACCACAGCGGATGGAAGCGGCTCAGAAAGCCCGCTTCGAGAATGCGCGCGGCCACCTGTGCGGGACCGATCAGCGCGCCGGCGGCGATGGCCTCGACATGCGTCGCGCCCGTGGCTTCCAGCAGGCGCGGGAAATGGACGGCCATTGCGCCGGTGACGGTCCAGACCGCCGCGAAGACGAAGGCGAGCAGCACCATGGTGCGGTCGAGCGGCAGATGCGGCTTCTCGGTCGTCGCCGCAGCCTGCCTGGCGCCCTTGATGGCCGGCAGCATGAAGAAGTTCAGGGGCAGGCCGATCAGGAGATTGGCGGCCGCCCAGGCGAAACAGGTCTCGCGCCAGCCGATATGGGACAGGCCCCAGGCGGTGAGGGGCCAGCCGACGGTGGAGGCGAAGCCTGCCATCAGCGTGATGCCGGTGATGGGCCTGCGCGCCTCGGTGCCGTAGATGCGGCTCAGCGCGGCGAAGGCGGCGTCATAGAGCCCCATCGCCATGCCGATGCCGAGCACGAGCCAGGCGAACGCCATCACCGCCAATGATTGCGAGAGGCCGAGCAGAACGAGACCGGCCGCCATCGTCAGGTTCGAGACCGACAGCACCTGCCGGCCCCCGAACAGATCGATCTGCCGCCCGATGCGAGGGCCGAGCATAGCCGAGATCACGAGCGAGGCCGAGAACGCGCCAAAGATCCAGTTGGAGGAGACGCCGAGGTCGCGCGCCATGGGATCGGCGAGCAGCGCCGGCAGGTAGTAGCTGGAAGCCCAGGCCAGGGTCTGCGTGGTGCCGAGCGCCAGGATGATTGGAAGCTGGCGCTGGCTCATCTCGGTGCGATTCTGGTCTCGGTTTGCGGCGGTGCCATCGGCTGCATTTGCGGCCCGCGGCGAGAGCGCGTCAACAGCGTCCGCGGCATATTCGATCTGCTGCGGACGGGAGCCTTGGTTGCGCACGGTTCGCGCGTGGCCTTTCGCTCGTCACGAATGCACGCCATAATGGCGCATGCAATTGACCTCGCGCCTCGCGCTGATGAACTGGCTGACGGGCCAAGGGCTGACGGGCTTGCCCGAAAACGAGCTGCTCCGCGGCTTCTGCGAGCGCTGCCGCGCCGAAGGGCTGGAACTCTCGCGCGGGCTCGTCGTGATCGACACGCTGCATCCGATCTATGAGGGCCGCGGCTTCCGGTGGAGCGACCGGCAGAGCAACGAGAGTGATGTGTTCGAATATGGTTCGACCGCCGAAGGCGATGCCGCCAAGAGCTGGCGCCGCTCGGTGTTCTTCCACATGCTCGAGCACGGCGAGGACGAGAGGGTGATCGACCTTGCCGACGCGCCGTCGATGGATTTCTCACAGATCGGCGAGCTCGCGGAAAAAGGCCACAAGCACTATCTCGCCTTCGTGCATCGCTTCGGCGAGAACGGCGCGCTCGGCCTGATGGATTGCCTCTATTCCTGCTGGACCACGCGCCGCGACAGCGGCTTCTCCGAACCCGAGCTCGAAGCTCTGCGCGATCTCGTGCCGGTGCTGGGGCTCGCGATCAAGTCGGCGCAGCAGGTCGACATCGCGCGAACCCTCGGCCGCGTCTATCTCGGCCGCGATGCCTCCGCGCAGGTGCTGGGCGGGCGCATCACACGCGGCGTCACCGAGCGCATCAATGCCGTGCTGTGGTATTCGGATTTGCGCGGCTCGACCGGGATCAGCGAGAGCATCGGCCCCGACGAGATCATCCCGTTCCTCAACGACTATGCCCAGGCCGTGATCGACGCGATCCACGATGCCGGCGGCGACGTCCTGAAGCTGATCGGCGATGGCGTGCTCGCGATGTTCTGGGGGGAGGACATGTCGGACGCGCGGCGCGCTGCGCTACGCGCCGAGCATCTGTTCCGCAAGAACGTCGCTGCGCTGAACAAGCGGCGGGAGGCCGATGGCCGTCCCACGACGTCGGCCTATATCGGCCTGCATGTCGGCGAGGTCTTTTACGGCAATATCGGCAGCGCGGACCGGCTCGACTTCACCGTCGTCGGCCCCACCGTCAACGAGGTCAGTCGCATCGCCTCGATGAGCCGCTCGGTCGACCGCGAGCTGCTGGCCTCGGCCGAGTTCTACAAGGGCCTGGACGCCACCGGCCGTCGCTACCTCGTCTCCACCGGACGCTACGCGCTGCGCGGCATCGGCCGCGCGCAGGACCTCTACACGCTCGATCCTGAGGTCGATACGAGCGAGCCGGTGACCGGGAGCTACGAGCGGTATCTGGCGAATTAGCGGCGGATCGCAGGGGCCGAGACATTGGGCGTTTTCGTTCGATCCTTGGCGGGCCATTGTTCGGAAAGCGGCGGCATCGAAGTCTCCTTGCCGGTCATGCGCTCAATGGCGACGGCGTAGACGGTGATGATGTCGAGCCGCGGGAAGAACCCCTTCGGTCGCGTCGTATCCGGCTTGCCGTATTTGGCCATCAACGTTTCGCAGAACCGCTGCTTGATGCCCGTGTCGCCCACGACCCTGATACGGCCGAACAGGCATATGCTTCGATAGGCGAGACCAGAATCGCATTCGAACCGACCATAGTCGAAGACACCTTCGTGCTCATCGATCTCGATGCAGACGCGGGGATCTCGCTCGATGTTTGCGCGCAGATGTCCCCGGGCGGCTGTCGTGTGCAGATACACCTCACCGTCGAGCCAGAGATAGAGGAGCGGGATACAGTAGGGAAAGCCGTCCTCGCTGACTGTCGCAAGATGGCCAGCATATCCGCGTGCCAGCATCTCCAGGATCCGCTCCTGCGACATGGCGCGGTCCTCGCGACGGATTTGCGGTGAACTCATGGTGCAAGACGCTCCGCGCCGCCATCCGAATGAGCGGACATTTCAGGTTTCCTTGTTATCCGAAACAGGATAGAAAAATAGTGGTCTTGAGCAAAGGTCCACTTGGTCCCATTGCGGCATACCACTTCTCGACGTGCGACTCACCCTGTCGGACGAGGACCCGTGAAGAGCAGGCAGAGCTGGGCAGAACTCTATTCCTTCAGCGTCGACCGTACGGCGGAGGCGCCGGTATTTCGCCAAATCTACCTCGAACTACGATCGGCAATTCTGTCCGGAGCGCTTCGTCCGGCGGCCAAGTTGCCCTCGACGCGCGACCTTGCGGCGCAGCTCGGCGTCTCGCGTACCGCAGTTGTTTCGGCTTTCGAGCAGCTGCTGGCCGAAGGTTATGCCTTCGGCAGGAAGGGGGCGGGGACTTACGTTGCGTCCGATCTGCCTGAACCGTTTGCCGCGCCTCATGGCCGCAAGACGCGGGCGGCACCGGCCGCGGCAGGCGCGGCCTCCTTTCACGGCCTCGGCGATTTTGTCGATGTGACGACGCAGAATGACGAGCGTCCCTTCAACCTGGGTCGCACGCTGTTGGATGCACGTAGCGCCGAATTGTGGCGCAAACTCACGGCGCGCACGCTGCGATCGTTTGAGCGACATCATCTCGGTTATGGCGATCCGCGTGGCTTGCTGGAGCTGCGCAAGTCGGTTTGCGACTATCTTCGGGCCGCACGCGGCGTGCGCTGCGAGGTCGATCAGGTCGTGATCACCGCCGGCACGCAGCAAGCCGTGGACATCGTCGCACGTGTCATGCCCGGGCCGGACAAGGAGGTCTGGATCGAAGACCCCGGCTATACCCTGACCCGTCTTACGCTCGCTGCGTCAGGCGCGAAGGTTTGCGCCATCCCGGTTGACCAGCACGGCGTCAACGTCACGGAAGGGATCCGCCGCGCCCCGAAGGCGCGCGCAGTTTTCATAACGGCCTCGCACCAGTTTCCGACAGGCGTTCCCCTGTCGATGGCGCGCCGCCTCGAACTTCTCGCCTGGGCCCGCGAGTCCGGCGCCTGGATCATCGAGGACGATTACGCCAGCGAATTCCGCTACGGCGGTCGTCCCCTCGCTTCGCTTCAGGGCCTGGATGAGGCCGGCCGTGTCATTTACGTCGGAACTCTCAACAAGGCGCTCTTCCCCGGACTGCGGCTTGGCTACGCCGTGCTACCCCACCCGCTGGTGCGGAATTTCGTTGCCGCGCGCTATCTGATCGACCGTCAACCGTCGAGCCTCTGCCAGTCCGTTGCTGCGGCCTTCATGGAAGAGGGGCATTTCGCAGCCCACATCCGCAGAATGCGGGAAGTGTACCGCCGCCAGCGCGATACCCTCGTTGCCGCACTGAGGCGGCGCCTGGGCGACCATTTGTCGGTCGAGCCGCCGGACCAGGGCATGCACCTGGTTGCCTACACGCGACGGGGACTTTCCGACGTGAAGATCGAGCGGGCCGCTCGCGACCACGGCGTCACCGTTCGCGCGATGAGCCGCCACTATATCGAGGCGCCGGCGCAGTCGGCGCTGATGCTGGGCTTTAGCGGCTACCCGCAGCAGACCATTGCGCCGGCGGTTGCCCGATTGGCGCGGGCCATCGCCGCTGGTTGCGTACCGGACTAGCACCGCGCCGGCACTTCGTCCCCCACCATGGCCGGCTGCCGATCCAGCGCCACGGCGGGAGAGAGCCAGATCACCAGCGCCTGAACGCCGAACACGGCGGCGGCGAGATACAGGCAGGCCTCTGCGCTCCACAAGCCGCCGACGATCGCGCCCAGCGCCGAGCCGAGCGGGCGGGCGCCGTAGCTCATGATGTTGATGGCGGAGACGCGTCCGAGCAGGCGCGGCGGCGTCACGGATTGGCGCAGGGTCGTGGTCGAAATCACCCACAGGATCGGCCCGACGCCGAGCAGGAAGAAGCTCAAGGCCGCGAGCCAGGGCGAGGGGACCAGCACCGTCAGCGCCATCACCACCGCAGCGACGAAACCCGTGACCGGGCCAAGGCCGACCACCGTCCCGAAAGCGATGCGCTTCATCACGCGCGTGGCGAACAGCGCGCCGATCACCATGCCGACGCCGTACATCGTCAGCACGGTGCCGACGCCTGCGGCCGTCAGGCCGAGATGGCGCACCGCATAGGGCACGAACACGGCGATCTGGAGGAACCAGCCGGTATTGAAGATGAATTGGGTGATGAACACCGGCCGCAGCAGCGGATGGTGGAACACGAAGGCCGCGCCCTCGCGGATGTCCTGGAACGGATGGCGCCGCGGCGAGGGCGTCCGGGTGGGCTCGTAGATGCCGGAGAGCAGCACGACGGCGATGGCCGAGAGCGCCGCGGCAAAGCCGAAGGCCGGGCTCGCACCCCACCAGCCGACCAGCGCGCCGCCGAGCGCAGGCCCGCTTGCAAAGGCGATGGTGCGGGCGAGCTCGATGCGGGCATTTGCCGACGGCAACAGCTCCGCGCTCACCAGCGAGGGCACCAGGGCCGGCGCCGCCACGCTGTAGACGACCGTGCCGCATACGGCGGCAAAGCCGAGCAGAGCCAGCAGCGGCAAATTGAGCGCGCCAAGTGTGAGCAGCAGCACGATGGCCGCCAGCGCGACCGCGCGCAGCGCTTCGGCACCCGCCATCAGCGAGCGGCGGGAGATGCGGTCGGCGAGCAGGCCGGCCGGAATGGCGAACAGGACGAAGGGCAGGGTGAGGGCGGTCTGGAGCAGGCCGGTCTGGCCTTCCGCAACACCCAGCGTGAGCACGGCGACGATCGGGGCCGCGGCCAGCGCGATCTGCTCGGCCGATTGCGCCGCCAGGTTGGACCAGGCGAGGCGGTTGAAGGTGTCGGGGAGGCGAAGCGGGTTTGACATGGCGCATTTCCTGCAAAGTCGTGTTGGCGCCAGTATCCGCCCCCGAGGACGGCCAAACCCACCCGCTTCCCGACAGGGCGGCGAATAACCGCCCGGCCGGGAACTCATGTGGCTAGATGCAGTTGCAAATGAGTTGCAATAAGCTTCGACTTCGGTATTCTGCTGCTATGGATGCCCGCTCACCCGATTTGACCCAAGATGCCGCCGGCTGGCGCACTGATGCGCCTGCTACCAAGAGCCTCGCCGAGGTGAACGCCACGATTGCCATCCCCACGGCGGGGGTGTGGTGGCGGCGATTCCTCGCCTTTGTCGGCCCCGGCTATCTGGTCTCGGTCGGCTACATGGACCCCGGCAACTGGGCGACCGACCTCGCCGGGGGGTCGAAGTTCGGCTACACGCTGCTTTCGGTCATCCTGCTCTCGAATTTGATGGCGATCCTGCTCCAGTCGCTGGCGGCGCGGCTCGGCATCGTCACCGACCGCGACCTCGCGCAGGCCTGCCGCGCGACCTACTCACCGGCAGTGAACTTCCTGCTCTGGCTCGCCTGCGAGGCGGCGATTATCGCCTGCGATCTCGCCGAGGTCATCGGCACAGCGATTGCGCTCAAACTGCTGTTCGGCATTCCCCTGATCGGCGGCGCGCTGCTTGCCGCGCTCGATGCGTTCCTGCTGCTGCTCCTGATGAACCGCGGCTTTCGCTTTCTCGAAGCGTTCGTCATCGCGATGCTTGTCGTGATCGCGGTCTGCTTCCTGGTCCAGATCGTGGCCGCCGCGCCGCCGGTGGCGGAAGTTCTGCGCGGCTTTATTCCGAAGACCGAGATCTTCACCAATCCGGAAATGCTCTACATCGCGATCGGCATCATCGGCGCGACCGTGATGCCGCATAATCTCTATCTGCACTCCTCGATCGTGCAGACGCGCGCCTATGAGCGCAACGACACCGGCCGGCGCGAAGCGATCAAATGGGCGACGACGGATTCGACGATCGCCCTGATGCTGGCACTGTTTATCAATGCGGCGATCCTCGTCGTGGCGGCGGCGACCTTCCACAAGAGCGGCCATTCCGACGTCGCCGAAATCGGCCAGGCCTTCGAGTTGTTGTCGCCGCTGCTTGGCCTCGGTATCGCCTCGACGCTGTTTGCGATTGCGCTGCTCGCCTCGGGCCTGAACTCGACGGTGACAGCGACGCTCGCCGGCCAGATCGTGATGGAAGGGTTTCTCGACCTGCGCCTGCCGAGCTGGGCGCGGCGATTGCTGACGCGCGGCATCGCCATCGTTCCGGTGATCGTCGTCACCGCGATCTATGGCGAGCGCGGCACGGCCGATCTGCTGGTGTTCAGCCAGGTCGTGCTGTCGATGCAGCTGCCCTTCGCCGTCATCCCGCTGGTCCGCTTCGTCTCGGATCGGCGCAAGATGGGGAAGTTCGCGATTCCCACGTGGGTCGCTGCGATCGCGTGGATCGTTGCGGGCATCATCGTGATTTTGAACGTGAAGTTGCTGGTGGATACGCTGTTCGGGTGAGTGTTCGCCCAACACACCGCCGTCGTCGCCCGGCTTGACCGGGCGACCCAGTATTCCAGAGACGGTTGTGATTGAGCCGAGAAGCCGCGGCGTACTGGATGGATGCCCCGGTCAAGCCGGGGCATGACAGCGAGCTAATCCTGCGGCTCTGACGTCGCGTCACCTTGCGCGTCGATGCGCAGCCAGCCTGAGGGTGCGAGGCGCTGCTGCGGCAGGAAGCGGGCCTTGTAGTCCATCTTCTTCGAGCCTTCGATCCAGTAGCCGAGATAGACGTAAGGCAGCCCCTGGCGGCGGGCGCGGGCGATGTGGTCGAGGATCATGAAGGTGCCCATCGACCGGCTGACCTGGCTCGGCTCGAAGAACGAATAGACCATCGACAGGCCGTCGCTGAGTACGTCGGTCAGCGCCACCGCGATCAGCTCCTCACCGCGGCCCGTGATGCCGCTGTCGGGGCCGCGCTTGCGGTACTCGATGATGCGGGTCTCGACATGGCTGTCCTCGACCATCATGGCGTAGTCGAGCACGGTCATGTCGGCCATCCCGCCATGGCGGTGGCGGGAGTCGAGATAGGCGCGGAACACCGAATATTGCTCGGAGGTCGGCACCGCACTGCGCTGCTCGCCGATGATGTCGGCGTTGCGCGCGATGACTTTCCGGAAGTTGCGGGAGGGGCGGAACTCGTTGGCGACCACCCGGACCGAGACGCAGGCGCGGCACTGGTCACAGGCCGGCCGGTAGGCGATCGACTGGCTGCGGCGGAACCCGCCATGGGTCAGGAGGTCGTTGAGGTCACCTGCGCGCTCCCCCACGAGGTGCGTAAACACCTTGCGCTCATGCCGGCCCGGCAGATACGGGCAGGGAGAGGGCGCCGTGAGGTAAAATTGGGGGGTGTCGCGCGAGTGCTGGGTCAAGGGACGTCGTGGGCCTCCAAAGTGGGCATTAACATCGCGCTACGAAGGCCCCCGGTCAATCGGTCTACTCGGCAGATCAGATCAGTCAGTTTAGTCGGTCCTGGTTGATAGGTTCTTGATCATCAGGCTCTCAGTAGGTCCTTGCGGCCTGCGGCACGGGCGCGCGGACGGAATTGTTGATCACGACCGTTCCCAGCACGACATCATGCAGCAGGCGCCGGCGGCCGTTGAATAGCCCAACCAGCACCACGAAAGGTGTCAGGAACGAGACCGTCACCCAGAACAGCACGGCATGGGTGGCGCCGAGCACGAAATAGCCGGGCGCGCCGTACCAGGTGCGCAACTCCAGATCCATCAAGCGCATGCCGATCGTCGCGGACGACGGACCGCMGATGCAGGCACCATAATAGACGATGGCCCAAACAACGGAGGCCGGCCAGGCCAGCCAGAACAGCGCCCAGCCGATGCCGAGCGTGACGATGCCAAACAGCGCGATGAAGATGTAGCCGAGGATCACGGGAACGGAGATCACGACCATGTCGATCAGGAACGCGAACGCCCGCCGCGTCGCCACGCCGCGGAACAATTCCGGGTGCAGATAGGGATCGTAGGCGTGCGGTTGCATGGCGCCGTCATTGCGCCAGGCATTGCCCGAATCCGAATACGACATGGTCCATTCTCCCAAGGGAAACTCCCGTGGCAGGACATGGGAACAAGTCATCCCCGTGCCAAGGGCGCGCGGGCGTCAACAAGCCGAAATATTCCGGCAATTCGGGGGCGGGGCTGTCGTTCAGGGAAGACGTCGTAGGGTGGGCAAAGGCGCGTTGGCGCCGTGCCCACCATCGTTCCGCGATCGCTAGCTGGCATGGTGGGCACGCTTCCGCCTTCACTCTTCTAGCTACGGCGGACAAGCCGCTTGGCCCACCCTGCGATGCCTTACGTTTGGCTCCGCAGCTTCTCCGCCACCTTCGGCGCAAAATAGCTGAGCACGCCGTCGGCGCCGGCGCGCTTGAACGCCAACAGGCTCTCCATCATCGCGCGCTCGCCGTCGAGCCAGCCATTGTTGGCGGCTGCTGCGATCATCGCGTATTCGCCGGAGACCTGGTAGGCGAAGGTCGGCATCGCAAAGGTGTCCTTCACGCGCCGGACCACGTCGAGATAGGGCATGCCGGGCTTCACCATCACCATGTCGGCACCCTCGGAGATGTCGAGGTCGACCTCGCGCAGCGCCTCGTCGGTGTTGGCGCTGTCCATCTGGTAGGTGCGCTTGTCGCCGGTGAGCGTCTTGGCCGAACCGATGGCGTCGCGGAACGGGCCGTAGAAGGCGGAGGCGTACTTTGCCGCATAGGCCATGATCTGCACGTCGAGCAGGCCAGAGCGGTCCAGCCCCTCGCGGATCGCGGCGACGCGGCCGTCCATCATGTCGGAGGGCGCGATGATGTCGCAGCCGGCTTCGGCCTGGACCAGCGCCTGACGCACCAGCACCGCGACCGTCTCGTCGTTCAAAATCTTGCCGTCGGAGATCAGGCCGTCATGGCCGTGGCTCGTGAAGGGATCGAGCGCGACGTCGCAGAGGATGCCGATGTCGGGAAACTCCTTCTTGATCGCGCGCACCGCCTGGCAGACCAGGTTGTTCGGATTGGTCGCCTCGGAGCCTTCCTCGTCGCGCAGGGACGGGTCGGTGTAGGGAAACAGCGCGAGGCAGGGGATGGTGAGCTTCATGGCGCGCTCGGCCTCGCGCACGGCCWGGTCGACGCTGAGGCGGTCGACGCCCGGCATTGAGGCGATCTGCTCGCGCTTGTTGTTGCCGTCGATCAGGAACAGCGGCCAGATCAGATCGTCGGTGGTCAGCACGTTCTCGCGCACCATGCGCCGGGCCCATTCGGCCTTGCGGTTGCGGCGCGGGCGGACGGCCAGATCGAGGGCAGGGGAGGCACTGGCGCCATCCCGGCGCGAAACCTCGCGCAATTCGATCGGACGTCCGTATTTGATCGCCATCATTCTTCCTCCGGCTGGAATTATTCTTATACCAGCTCGCATGGTTCCCGTCACCGCGGCTTGACCTGCCGCAAGGCAAAATTGAAGTCACTCGGGCAGCCGATTGATTTTGCGGGGCGAAGCAGCCAGAAGGGGACCATGTCCGAAATCTCCACCCGCGATGCGGCCCGCGACGGCGCCAGTGCCAGGGACGCCGCCAGAGACAACGCCAGAGACAACGCGATGTCGGTGGCGGCGATCTCGTCGGAGCGCCCCGAGTCCGACGACAATGTCTGGACGCGCCGCCTCGTGCTGTTCCTGCGCGTGATGGCGCTGCTGTCGATTCTGAAGGGCCTCTATCACTGGGCCCAGGTCACCGGCTTCGTCGGGGGCGAGGACGAGGCGTTCGAGAACCAGTCGATGGCCTGGCAGGCCGCCACGGTCTATTTCGCCGTGATCGAGCTCGTTGCCGCGGTCGGCCTCTGGCTCGCGACGCCCTGGGGCGCGGTGGTGTGGCTGACGACCGTGGTGTCGATGGCGGTGATCGAACTGATGTTCCCGGGCATCTACGGCGGCAGCCTGATCGTCGTCGGTGTCGAAGCCTTCATGCTCGCCGCCTATCTCGCGCTCGCCTGGATGGCCGCGCGCGAGCGGCCGCCGTAGCGCGCTTACGATTTCAACCCACACTCACACTCTCTCGTGCCCCGGACGCAGCGCAGCACGCAGTGTTGCGCTGCTGAGCCGGGGCCCAGCTCTCCACGATCTCGGTTGCGGCTTCTGGGTCCCGGCTCTGCGATCCGCTTCGCTGCGCTTGTCCGGGACACGAGAGCGGCATTTCCGAAGTCGTGGCTTGGTTGACCGTTCGTTGCCTAAAATTCGAGGTAACTTTTCATTGACTCCGTGCGTTCCGCCACAGCTCTTACGCGCCCGTTTCGAAACGGGGCGGCCCTGTACTGGAATGCGACAGAGGTGGCGGACGGAGGGTGAACAGGACCTTGCGAGGGTCAACAGACGGTTGCGAAAAGCCCTTGTGACACAGGCTTAATCCGCAATTCACTGTCTTAAATTCATGATCTCTTTATTCTCTTATTTAAGCCGATCTTCAAACGCCCCCCTTAAGTTGCACCTATCAGACGGAGCACAAGTTTCGTCGAATGAGTGTCGATAAAAACGACAACAGGGGAAGTGTCATGATGAAAGCCGTCGCAACTGCGGCAGATACCGCAGAGCGCGTCTCCGGCCAGCAGGGTTCGGTGCAGTCGCTCTATCTGGAAGCTTTGACTCTGGTGGAGCGGCTGCATCGCCGGCTCCTCGACGTCATCAAGGATGAATTCGATCGCCGCGGCCGTGCGGACATCAACTCGGTCCAGGCGCTCCTGCTCTACAACATCGGCGACAAGGAGCTGACCGCGGGCGAGCTGCGCACGCGCGGTTACTATCTCGGCTCCAACGTCTCCTACAATCTGAAGAAGCTCGTCGAGCTCGGCTTCCTCGATCATCAGCGCTCGCGCGTTGATCGCCGCTCGGTGCGCATCCGCCTGACCCCGCAGGGCCAGGAAGTCCGCCGCATCGTCGACTCCCTCTACCAGAAGCACGTCAAGACGGTGGAGCAGGTCGGCGGCATCTCGGGCGAGGAGTTCTCGACCCTCAACAAGTCGCTGCACCGCCTCGAGCGGTTCTGGACCGACCAGATCCTGTATCGTCTCTGAGTTCTTTGCGACGGCACTTGGCCAAGCCGGCCCATAACAAGACCGGCAAGCCTCCCGAACGTGCCTGACCTCCCCAAGCGCGCCGGCCCGGCTCTGCCCCGGACCGGTGCGTTTTGTCGTTTCGCGACTGCGAAATAATTGCCGGCCAGGCGGAACCAGTTCCCCGCACCGCAGTTGTTACTGCGGATCGGAGGATGCGATGCTGGTCGAGCGCGGGCTTCAGGCAATGAACGTCGAACTCGTGAGCGACGCCTATGCCATCGCAGCGAATTACCTCCGCCGCTCCGGCGCGATTCCCGACACGCTGGTCACCAACGAAAGCCTGCTCGAGATCATCATCAAGCTGCTCCAGCACGGCGAATTGAACAAGATCAGGCTCGCCAACAAGGCCATTGGCCGGTTCGAGGCCCAGTCCGGGGCCCGCGCGGTTGCCTGATCAAAACTCCCAAAATTCGACAGAACCAGAGGATGCCATGGAAGCTGCCATCGACCGCATCATGCAGACCTATGACCTGCTCGCGAACCGCACGTCCGCGGCGAGCGCGGAGGCACGGGCCAAGGTCACGAACTACCTCAATACGTTGATGGAAGCCGGCGAGAAGGACACCCACAGGTTGACGGTGTGCGGACTGACCTATCTGCGCCAGCTCGACGGCAGCGTCGATCCCGTGAAGGCGGGGTATACCGGGCTGTAGGGGCAGGTCCGGCCCGCATCGGCACGGATTTTAAGGTCCAAATCGGACCCTTCAGGACTGACCGGGGCGGACGGTTCAAGCAGCCGTCCTCTCGCCCGGATCCTTCAATCCCCACCATATCTGGCATAATTCTCGCTCTCGACCCGCAAATACTTGGCCGGGGGCGGGTGATGTGGTAGATCGCGCTCGCCGCTTCCGATCGCCACACCAGACCGCCCGTAGCCCGCCAAAAGGCTGCGGCGGTGGAGATATTCGCAAGATGACCTCAGCCAGAACCGCCTCCGCGCCCGACTCGTTTTTCACCGCCTCGCTCGACCAGGCCGACCCGGAAATCGCCGCCGCCATCAAGGGCGAGCTCGGCCGGCAGCGCCATGAGGTCGAGCTGATCGCCTCCGAGAACATCGTCAGCCGTGCCGTGCTGGAAGCGCAGGGTTCGGTGATGACCAACAAGTACGCAGAGGGTTATCCGGGCGCGCGCTACTATGGCGGTTGTGAGTGGGTCGACGTCGCCGAGAACCTCGCGATTGATCGCGCCAAGAAGCTGTTCGGCGCCAACTTCGCCAATGTGCAGCCGAACTCCGGCAGCCAGATGAACCAGGCGGTGTTTCTGGCGCTGCTGCAGCCCGGCGATACCTTCATGGGCCTCGACCTCGCGGCCGGTGGCCATCTCACACACGGCTCGCCCGTCAACATGAGCGGCAAGTGGTTCAAAGCGGCGCACTACACCGTGCGCCGCGAGGACCAGATCATCGACATGGACGCGGTCGCCAAGCAGGCCGAAGAGGTCAAGCCCAAGCTGATCGTCGCCGGCGGCTCGGCCTATTCGCGCGCCTGGGACTTCAAGCGTTTTCGCGAGATCGCGGACAGCGTCGGCGCGTACCTCCTGGTCGACATGGCGCACTTCGCCGGTCTCGTCGCCGGCGGCGTGCATGCCTCGCCCGTGCCGTATGCCCACGTCACCACCACCACCACGCACAAGTCGCTGCGCGGTCCGCGCGGCGGCCTGATCCTCTCGAACGACGAGGCGCTCGCCAAGAAGCTCAACTCGGCGATCTTCCCGGGCCTGCAGGGTGGCCCCCTGATGCATGTGATCGCGGCGAAGGCGGTCGCCTTCGGCGAGGCGCTGCGTCCGGACTTCAAGATCTATGCGAAGAACGTCGTCGAGAACGCCAAGGCGCTGGCCGAGGCGATGAAGAGCCACGGGTTCGATATTGTCTCCGGCGGCACCGATAACCATCTGATGCTGGTCGACCTCAGGCCGAAGGGCCTGAAGGGCAACGTCTCGGAGAAGGCGCTGGTCCGCGCCGCCATCACCTGCAACAAGAACGGCATTCCGTTCGACCCCGAAAAGCCCTTCGTCACCTCGGGCCTGCGTCTCGGCACCCCGGCGGCGACGACCCGTGGTTTYGGCGTCGCCGAGTTCCAGCAGGTCGGCGGCATGATCGCCGAGGTCCTCAACGCGATCGCGCAGTCCGACGACGGCAAGGCGCCGCTGGTCGAAGCCGCGATCAAGGAACGGGTCAAGGCGCTCACCGATCGGTTCCCGATCTATCAGTAAGGTCTAGGGTAAACGGATGCGCTGCCCGAACTGCAACAGTCTCGATACGCAGGTAAAGGACTCGCGTCCGACCGAGGATTCTTCCGTGATCCGCAGGCGGCGCGTGTGTGTCGCCTGCAATTTCCGCTTCACCACCTTCGAGCGCGTGCAGTTGCGCGAGCTCACGGTGATCAAGCGCAACGGCCGCCGCGTGCCGTTCGACCGCGACAAGCTGATGCGCTCGGTGTCGATCTCCTTGCGCAAGCGGCAGGTCGAGCCGGAGCGGGTCGAGAAGATGGTCTCCACCATCGTCCGCGAGCTCGAGACCGGCGGCGAGGCCGAGATCTCCTCCGAGGTGATCGGTGAGACCGTGATGGAGCATCTGCGCACGCTCGACGACGTCGCCTATGTGCGCTTTGCCTCGGTCTATCGCAATTTCCGCGAGGCCAAGGATTTCGCCGACGTGCTCGGCGAGCTCTCCGGTGAGGAGGAAGCGCGGCTCGCCGCGATCCGCAAATGATCTTCCGGATCCTGGAGGATCAGTTCGCGCAGAAGGCCCGCGAGTCCAAGGACGCTGATCGCCGCTTCATGCAGCTGGCGCTGGCGCTCGGCAAGCGCGGGCAGGGGCGCACCTGGCCCAATCCTGCCGTGGGCGCTGTCATCGTGAAAGACGGGGTCATCATCGGCCGCGGCTGGACGCAGCCAGGCGGGCGACCGCATGGCGAGCCCGAAGCGCTGCGGCGGGCCGGCGAGGCCGCGCGAGGCGCCACCCTCTATGTCACGCTGGAGCCGTGCTCGCATTTCGGCAAGTCGCCGCCTTGCGCAGACGCGGTGATCGCCGCCGGCATCACGCGGGTGGTCGCGGCGATCGAGGATCCCAATCCGGAAGTCGCGGGCCAGGGTCATGCGCGCTTGCGCGCGGCCGGCATCGCGGTGGAGGTGGGTCTGTGCGCGGCAGAGGCCGCGTTCGACCACGCCGGGCATTTTCGCCGAATCCGTGACAAGCGCCCGCATGTGATCCTGAAGCTCGCGGTCTCGCCTGACGGCAAGATCGGTGCGGCTGGCGGCAAGCCGCTTGCGATCACGGGCGAGGCCGTGCGCAATCGCGTGCATCTGCTCCGCGCACAGAGCGACGCCATCCTGGTCGGCATCGGCACGGTGCTGGCGGATGATCCGCAGCTCAACTGTCGCCTGCCGGGCATGGAAGCGCGTTCTCCCATACGCGTCGTGCTCGACCAGAATCTGCGCATTTCGGCCGCGAGCCAGCTTGGTCGTTCCGCGCGGGAGACGCCGCTCTGGGTGATCGGCTCCGAGCTTGCGGAAGCCGCCGCCGCCACGCGGCTCGGAGCGGCCGGCGCTCAGATCATCCGCGTACCACCAGGAAACGCTTCCGGGCTTGATCTTTCGGCCGTGCTGCATGTGCTGGCGGAGAAAGGCATCACGCGGCTGATGGTCGAGGGCGGCAGCCGTGTCGCGGCGTCCTTCGTCGCGGCCGACCTCGCCGACGAGATCTGGCTGTTCCGCGGAGCGGAAGGGGTCGGCCCGGGCGGCGTCGATGCGCTCGATGCATTGCCCCTGTCGAAAATCACGCAGTCGCAGGCCTATAAGGTTCATGCTAGCGAGACATTCGGCAAGGATACTCTCACCATCTACGAGCGCGCGTAATGTTCACTGGCATTGTCACCGATATCGGCGAGATCGTCGGCTTTACGCCGACAGCGCAGGGCCAGTTGCACAGGCTGCGCATCGCTTGCCGCTACGATCAGACCACCATCGCCGACGGCGCCTCGATCGCCTGCAACGGCGTCTGCCTGACGGTGGTTGCTTCCGGCGTCGAAGGCGGCAGAACCTGGTTCGACGTCGATGCCGCCGCCGAGACGCTGGCGCTGACGACTGCAAGGCACTGGAAGGTCGGCACGAGGCTCAATCTCGAGCGCGCGCTCAAGATAGGCGACGAGCTCGGCGGCCATATCGTCGCCGGCCACGCCGACGGTGTCGCCACCCTCGTCAGTCGCGAGGACCTGCCTGATATGGCGCGGTTCGAGCTCTCGACCACGCGGGAGCTCGCGCGCTTCATCGCCACCAAGGGCTCGATCACGCTCGACGGCGTGTCCCTGACGGTCAATACGGTGAGAGACGTGACCTTTTCGGTGCTGATCATCCCGCATACGCTGACGGTCACGACGATCGGCGGCTGGAAAGCGGGCGCCGAGGTCAATATCGAGGTCGACCTGATGGCCCGCTATGCCGCGCGGCTGACGGAAATGAAGTGACGGCTGAGCCGTCATTCCGGGATGGTCCGAAGGACCAGACCACAGGTGCGCAATTGCGCGCCGGGGAATCTCGAGATTCCGGGCTTGATGCTTCGCATCGCCCCCGGAATGACAGTGTCTTTTGAACTTGGCTTACATGCGTCCGGCGACTACATAGCGCCGACCTCTGTAGAACGGATTTAGACGATGGCAGACGCGCGACGCGCACCCCTGAAGGACCAGACCGACATTTCCGGCGCACGCGCGCTGATTGTCGAGGCGCGGTTCTATGACGATCTCCAGGATGCGCTTCTGGACGGCGCGGTGACCGAGCTGAAGGCGGCCGGTCTGACGCATGACGTCATCACGGTTCCCGGCGCGCTGGAAATCCCGGCGGCGGTCGCCATCGCGATCGATGCCGCGGCGGCGAACGGCAAGCCCTATGACGCGGTGATCGCGCTCGGCTGCGTGATCCGTGGCGACACCATCCATTTCGAGATCGTCTCGCAGGAATCCTCGCGCGCGCTGATGGATCTTGCGGTTTTGCGAAAGCTGCCGCTGGGCAACGGCATCCTTACCGTTAACACCGAGGCGCAGGCCTGGGCGCGGGCGCGCGCCAGCGAGCTCAACAAGGGCGGCGATGCCGCGCGCGCCGCGCTTGCGATGCTGCGCATCAAGCGCCGGCTGGCGCGGGCTTGATCATGGCCGATCACAGCAAAAAGCCGCCGGCCGGCACCGAGAAGAAAGCGAACCGGCGCGGTGCGGCGCGGCTCGCGGCCGTCCAGGCCCTGTATCAGATGGACATCGCCGGCGCCGGCATCAACGACATCTTTGCGGAGTTCGAGAGCCACTGGCTCGGCAACGAGGTCGAGGGCGATACTTACCTGCCGGCCGAAGCGGCCTTCTTTCGCGACGTGGTCTCCGGCGTCGTGCGCGACCAGAAGATGCTCGATCCCCTGATCGACGAGGCGCTGTCGAAGGGCTGGCCGCTGAAGCGGATCGAGGCCATCCTGCGCGCGGTGCTGCGGGCAGGGGCCTATGAGCTCCAGCATCGCAAGGACGTGCCGGGCCGCGTCGTCGTGTCAGAATATGTCGACGTTGCGAATGCATTCGTCGACCGCGAGGAGACCGGCATGGTCAACGCCGTGCTCGACCAGATCGGCCGCCAGTTCCGCGGCGACGAGTTCGGGCGGGGGTAGTTATCCACGAGGGCGGTGAAGAGATGCGATGCGGCTGCCCCATACTCCGCTGCCATCACCCGCGAAGGCGGGTGATCCAGTACGCCGCGGCCTATCGATTTGACACGACCGTCTCTGGAATACTGGATCGCCCGGTGTCTTCTTTGAAGACACGCTTCGCGCTTTTGCCGGGCGATGACAGCATTGGGTGTGGCTAAGGCCGATGGCAGACTCTCAAAACCCCTCCGCCGAAGACTCCCTCATCGCGCGCTATTTCAAGCCGCTGGCGACTGACCCCGGCGCGTTCGGGCTGGTCGATGATGCCGCGGTGCTGTCCTCGTCCGGCGACGACATCGTCGTCACCACCGACGCCGTCGTCGAAGGCGTGCATTATCTCGCCACCGATCCGCCCGACACCATCGCGCGCAAGGCGCTGCGGGTGAACCTGTCGGATCTCGCCGCCAAGGGCGCGGCGCCCGCCGGCTTCGTGCTGACGCTGGCGCTGCGCAGCAAGGAGGATGCCTGGCTCAGGCCGTTCGCCGATGCGCTCGGCGAGGACAGCAGGGCTTTCGCGTGCCCGCTGCTTGGCGGCGACACGGTGTCGACGCCGGGGCCGCAGATGATCTCGATCACCGCCTTTGGCCGCGTGCCGAAGGGACGGATGGTCGGCCGTACCGGCGCGCGGCCGGGCGACCGCATCCTGGTAACGGGAACGATCGGCGACGCCGCGCTCGGCCTCGACGTGCTCACAGGCGGCGCCGCGGCCGGGGCGCTCGCGTCCGAACCGCAAGCGAAGGAGGTGCTGGTCTCACGCTATCGCGTGCCGCAGCCGCGCAATGTGCTGGCGCAGGCCGTGCGTGACCACGCGACGGCCGCGATGGATGTCTCCGACGGGCTCGCCGGCGATCTGGCGAAACTCTGTGCAGCGTCGGGCGTCTCGGCCACGGTTGACGTCGCGAACGTGCCGCTCTCGGCTGCTGCGGCCGGCCTGATCGCGCGCAACGCTATTTGCGTTGAGACGCTGCTTGCCGGCGGCGACGATTACGAGGTGCTGTGCACGGTACCACCAGCCGAGAGCGATGCGCTGATCTCCGCGGGGCGGGCGGCAGGCGTGGCCGTCACAGCAATCGGCACGATCGTCGCGGGCCGCGAGCAGCCGCGCTTCCTGGACGGGCAGGGTCAGGAACTGACCTTGAAGCGCCTGTCCTACAGCCACTTCTGAATTCGACTCGCCTCAAGCCCGATCTGTCCGGATTTGCCGGTCGCCGCTTGCCGCAACCCCGACGAAAGCAAGTAGATGTATCCGAACCGTTGGTGCGAATGCAGCCAATGGATTTGATTCGATGACGGCGGCCGTTGCGGGTTTGAACGAGGCGCAGATTGTTCCCGGGAGGGAGTGCGGAAGCTGCACGCTCTGTTGCAAGGTCTACAACGTGGTCGAGCTCGGCAAGGCCGCTGGCAAATGGTGCTCGCATTGCAAGCCCGGCCGGGGTTGCACGATCCACGACAATCTGCCGGACGAGTGCGCCGCGTTCAATTGTCTCTGGAAAACCATGCCGTCGATGTCCATGCAATGGAAGCCGGATCAGTCGAAGATGGTGCTCACCTTGCATCCCGGGACTAACAACATCCATGTCGTGGTCGATCCCGGCCTGCCATCGGCCTGGACCCGGGAGCCTTATCACGGCCAGTTGCGCGGGTTGTCGAAGGCCAACATGGCGAAAGGCCATCTTGTCGTGGTGTTGGTCAATGAGCAGGCGACGCTCATCCTGCCCGACCAGGATGTGCCGCTCGGCGTCCTCAAGCCCGAGCAGGCCGTTTCGGTGACGCTGGAGGCTGGCCCCAATGGCAGCGTCTACGACGTCAAGATCTTCAACCGACGCACGACAGCCGACGGGCAGACCTTGGAACTGGCGGCAGCGTCTCGCCATCCCGTGAGGTCGGCCGCATAGGCGTGGCCGCGGCCAAGCCTCGCCGGTTTCGGAGAGGCGCCTCGCGGAGTTGCGTCAAGCCGTCGGTCAAACGCACCAGAATTGGCCTAAATACTTGCCGAGATCGGCTTTTTCGACCTCATCCGGCGTTGCACCCTCAATTTGATTTTGGCAAGCTTGTGACCGACCAGGGCCACACCTTCGTGCAAGGGGCGGCCCTGTTCAACATAAGGGCGCCCACCGCATGACGGAAAAACAAAAGGCGCCGGGGGTACGTACATCAAGGATCTGAGGCAAAAATCACATGACAGCATTATGGTTGATAGTGCTCTGCGGAGTGCTTTCCATCGTCTACGCGATCTGGGCGACGTCTTCGGTGTTGAGTGCGGATGCGGGGTCACCGCGCATGCAGGAAATTGCAGGCGCAGTCGCTGAAGGCGCACAGGCGTATCTGCGGCGCCAGTATACGACGATCGGTATTGTCGGCGTCGTCATCTTCGTCCTGCTTGTCTATTTCCTTGGTCTCTACGTCGGCATCGGCTTCTYGATCGGCGCCGTCCTGTCGGGGGCGGCCGGCTTCATCGGCATGAACGTCTCGGTTCGCGCCAATGTGCGCACCGCCCAGGCAGCGACCACGTCGCTTGCCGGCGGCCTCGAGCTCGCCTTCAAGGCAGGCGCCATCACGGGCATGCTGGTGGCGGGTCTCGCGCTGCTCGGCGTGACCCTCTATTTCGGCTTCCTGGTGCACTCGCTGAAACTGGCGCCTGATAGCCGTCTCGTGGTCGACGCCCTGGTGGCGCTCGGCTTCGGTGCCTCGCTGATCTCGATCTTCGCCCGTCTCGGCGGCGGCATCTTCACCAAGGGTGCGGACGTCGGCGGCGACCTCGTCGGCAAGGTCGAGGCCGGCATCCCCGAGGACGATCCGCGCAACCCGGCCACCATCGCCGACAACGTCGGTGACAACGTCGGCGACTGCGCCGGCATGGCCGCCGACCTGTTCGAGACCTATGCGGTGACTGCGGTCGCCACCATGGTGCTCGCGGCGATTTTCTTCGCCAAGACGCCGATCCTCATGAACATGATGACGCTGCCGCTCGCCATCGGCGGCATCTGCATCATCACCTCGATCATCGGCACCTTCTTCGTGAAGCTCGGGCCGAGCCAGTCGATCATGGGCGCCCTCTACAAGGGCCTGATCGCAACCGGCATCCTGTCGCTGATCGGAATCGCTGGCGTGATCTACTATCTGATCGGCTTCGGCAAGCTCGACGGCGTCGACTACACCGGCATGTCGCTGTTCCAATGCGGCATCGTCGGCCTCGTCGTCACCGCGCTGATCATCTGGATCACCGAATACTACACCGGCACCGACTATCGGCCGGTGAAGTCGATCGCCCAGGCGTCGGTGACCGGTCACGGCACCAACGTGATCCAGGGTCTCGCCGTCTCGATGGAAGCGACCGCGCTGCCCGCGATCGTCATCATCGCCGGCATCCTGGTCACCTACAGCCTGGCGGGCCTGTTCGGCATCGCGATCGCGACGGCCACCATGCTGGCGCTGGCCGGCATGGTCGTCGCCCTCGACGCCTTCGGCCCGGTCACCGACAACGCCGGCGGCATCGCCGAGATGGCGGGCCTGCCGAAGGAGGTGCGCAAGTCGACCGACGCGCTCGATGCGGTCGGCAACACCACCAAGGCGGTGACGAAGGGCTACGCGATCGGTTCCGCCGGTCTCGGTGCCCTCGTGCTGTTCGCGGCCTACAACCAGGACCTCAAGTTCTTCGTTGCGGACTCCGCGCACCATCCGTACTTCGCCGGCGTCAATCCGGACTTCTCGCTCAACAACCCCTACGTGGTTGTCGGCCTGCTGTTCGGCGGCCTCTTGCCGTATCTGTTCGGCGCGATGGGCATGACTGCGGTCGGTCGCGCGGCAAGCGCGATCGTCGAGGAGGTGCGCCGGCAGTTCCGCGAAAAGCCGGGCATCATGCAGGGCACCGACAAGCCGGATTACGGCAAGGCGGTCGACCTGCTGACCAAAGCGGCGATCAAGGAGATGATCATCCCCTCGCTGCTGCCGGTGCTGTCGCCGATCTTCGTCTACTTCGTGATCTATGCGATCGCGGGTGGCGGCCCGGCCGGCAAGTCGGCTGCGTTCTCCGCGGTGGGCGCGATGTTGCTCGGCGTGATCGTGACGGGCCTGTTCGTCGCGATCTCCATGACCTCGGGCGGCGGCGCCTGGGACAACGCCAAGAAGTACATCGAGGACGGTCACTTCGGCGGCAAGGGCAGTGATGCCCACAAGTCGGCGGTGACCGGCGACACCGTCGGCGATCCCTACAAGGACACGGCGGGACCGGCCGTGAACCCGATGATCAAGATCACCAACATCGTGGCCTTGCTGCTGCTGGCGATCCTCGCGCACTGAACGGCGCAAGCGACACACGACAAAACCCCGCGGCGCGAGCCGCGGGGTTTTTGTTTGATGGGCTGGAGGCTCTCACCACGTCATTGCGAGCGTAGCGAAGCAATCCAGAATCTTCCCGCGGCGAAAGTCTGGATTGCTTCGCTGCGCTCGCAATGACGGATGTGGTGCCTACTGCACGTCCATCTGCAGGCCTTCCTTCTGGATGATGCCGGCGAACTTCTTCGTCTCGGCGTCCACGAAGTCGGCGAACTGCTGCGGCGTGCCGTAGTCGGCGCGGGCGCCCATGGCGGCGATGTTCTTCTTGATGTCGTCGCGCTCCAGCATCGCCTTGACTTGAAGATTGAGCGCTTCCAGCACGGCGGGCTGCACACCCTTCGGCAGGAACACCGAGAACCACGACGACACGTCGAAATTGGCCAGCTCCGGCGCGCTCTCGCGCATGGTCGGCAGGTTCGGCGCGAGGTCGCTACGGTCGGTCGTGGTGACGCAGAGGCCGGTGAGGGTGCCGTTCTGCACCTGCGGCAGGCTCGGATAGAGATTGTCGAACAGGATCTGGATGTCGCCGGCCAGCGCGGCCTGGAGCGCGGGGCCCGCGCCGCGGAACGGGATGTGCGTCATCTTCAGTCCGGTGAGCTGGAGAAACCAGGCGCCGGTGAGGTGAGGGCTCTGGCCGACGCCGGACGAGGCGTAGCTGAGCTTGTCCGGGTTGGTCTTCAGATATGCGATCAGCTCGGCGACCGACTTGATGCCGGTCTTCGGATGCGCTGAGACGATGTTCGGGATCCGGATCATGTTGGAGACCGGCTGGAGCTGGTCCGGCTTGTAGGTGAGGTTCTTGAAGATGCTGTAGGCGATCGCGTTCGGCCCGGGGTTGCCGATCAGGATGGTGTGGCCGTCAGGCTTGGCGCGGACGGCCTCGGCCGTGCCGATCGTACCGCCGCCGCCGGAGCGGTTCTCCACGACCGCCGACTGGCCCCAGGCGGTCTGCAGATGCGCGGCCAGCAGCCGGCCCATGACGTCGGTCGAGCCGCCGGCCGCGGCCGGCACGATGATGCGGACGTTTTCAGTGGGCTTCCAGTCCGCCAGGCTCGATCGCGGCAGGATCGCTGCGGCCGAGAGGCCGGCAGCACCGGCGAGCACGCGACGGCGGGACAACAAAGTCTTGGGCACGAATCCACTCCCTGCTTCTTGTTTTGCAGGGAGCGTATGGAACCGGGCGCGCAACGGCAAGCCGCACGCGACGGCAAGTGCCGCGCGGAGGGCGGCACGACGCCGCAGGCTGAAGACTCAGTTAAAGCTGAGCAGCTTGAACAGCGGCGTGAGGTAGTTCATCTCCTGACCCGACGTCGCCGTGGTCCGGCTGATGAAGTCGAAGATCTTGCCGTCCTGAAGGCCGTAATTCGCCAGCCGGCGCACGCGCCGATTCTTGTCGAAATAGACCGCGATGACGCGCTGGTCGACCACCTTCTGGTTCATGAAGGCGACCATCCGCTCCGAGCGCTGCGAGATGTAGTAAAACACCTCGCCGTCGAGGGTTGCGACCGTGGAGGGGGTGCCCATCACGATCAGCACCTGGTCCTGGCTCGCGCCGATCGGAATCTGCTCCAGCGCGCCGGGCGGCAGGATGTAACCCTTCTGGAACTGCTCGCCGGTGCAGCCGGCAAGGGCGGCGCCGACCAGGGCGACGGCCGCGAGCATGCGCAAACCGCGCCAGCGTGCATGAAGGCCGCGCGGCTTGTTGGCGCGCAGGCTGGTCTGGTTCGTTATCGTCATCGTGGAACTGATTCCGTCCCCTTGCGTCGCGCGAGGCGCTGAAGTACCGGGCGGAGACTGCAATTGCAACACGCGCACGCCCGCTTGCGGAACCCACAATGGTTTGGCCGTTCAATCACTTCAGGAAACCCCGGCAAGCCCCGCGCGGCACCATTGAAGCCATCTATGGCATGATCGTGACGCAGGCGCGAGAACCCATATTTTACCGCGACTTGGGCGTGCCCGATACGGTTAACGGGCGTTTCGATCTGTTGCTGCTGCATCTCTGGCTGCTGCTGCGACGCCTGCGCACGGTCCAGAGCGTCAACCAAGGCGCCAACCAGGGCCAAGGCGCCACGGAGCTGTCGCAGGCGCTGTTCGACCGTTTCTGCGAGGATATGGACGACAATCTGCGCGAGATGGGGATAGGCGACCAGACCGTGCCGAAGCGGATGCGGGCCTTCGGCGAGGCGTTTTACGGCCGCGTCCAGGCCTATGACCAGGCCATCGAAGGCGGCGGCGAGGCGCTGGCAGCCGCCATCTGCAAGAATATCCTGAATGGGACCGGCATGGACCAGGCGCGGCGGCTCGCGGCCTACGCCCGGGCCACCGAGGCCGATCTCGGCCGGACCGACGAGGCCACGCTGCTGTGCGCATCCTTCAAGTATCCCCCAGCGCTCACTGAGGACATCACCCGATGAGCCGACCGAACGCCGAATCCAGACCCGATCCCTGGCGGTCCCCCGTCATCGTCGCGCAGATCCCCGACACCGGCCTGCACCGCAAGCTCGAGGCTTCAGTCGCCGAACTGCAGGCCATCGCCGAGGTCGGCGGCTTGCGGGAGGTGCTCTCCGCCCAGGCTGCTTTCGAGGTCGTCCCCAAGAGCGGCGGCCGGATCCAGGTTACGGGGCACGTCCGCGCCCGGATCGGCCAGACCTGCGTCGTCACCCTCGATCCGATCGAGAGCGAGATCGAGGAAGACGTCGACCTGGTGTTTGCCCCGGAAGCCGAGGTTCGGAAGATGGCCGACCTGATCGAGGAGGGGCAGGACGACGCGGAGCCGCCGGAGGTGATCGATCCGCCGGAGGCAATCGTGAACGGCATCATCGATCTCGGCCGGATTGCCACCGATGCCCTGTTCCTGGCGGTCGATCCCTATCCGCGCAAGCCGGGCGTCAAGTTCGAGGCCGAGGTCACCGCGCTGGACCCCGAGGACCATCCGTTCGCGGCGCTGAAGGCGCTCCAGGACAAGAAGAAAGGCAAATAGCTGGGCATTCCCGGTGGGGATCGCTTTGCGGGGGGCGTGAGATGCCTGTCCGGATGCTTTGAAAGGAGCTTATATCTGTTTGATTTCAATGCGCTTATTGTGAATTTTCGCCGCCGCCCGCGGGTCGCCCCGAATGCAAAAGGCTGGGGGCAAGAGGTTGTTTCGGGATAACAAAACGCTATTGTCGCGCCCCGGTCCGGGCGCCGCGTGGCGCCTGACCGGTCGCCATGTCCATGGCGGACCCATTTTGCGGCACCGCTCGTTCAAGACCGCACCAGACCAGGTTTCCAGGACTTTTATGCCAAGCAAGGTTCGCATCGCGCTTGACGCCATGGGGGGCGACGTCGGCGCCGCCGTGGTCATTCCAGGCGCCGCCATCTCGCTTCACAGGCATCGCGAGATCGAATTCCTGCTGGTCGGGGACCGCGCCAAGATCGAGCCCGAGCTCGAGAAGCATCYCGCCCTCAAGGCCGCTTCGAAGATCATCCATACCGACGTCGCCGTCGCCATGCATGATAAGCCGAGCCAGGCACTGCGGCGCGGCCGCAAGACATCCTCGATGTGGCTCGCCATCGACGCGGTGAAGAAGGGCGAGGCGGATGTCGTGATCTCCGCCGGGAATACCGGCGCGCTGATGGCGATGTCGCGCTTCCACCTGCGCACGCTGCCGGGCATCGACCGCCCGGCGATTGCCGGGGTATGGCCGACCAAGCGCGGCGAATCGGTCGTGCTCGACCTCGGTGCCGCCATCGGTGGCGACGCACACCATCTGGTGTCGCTCGCCGTCATGGGCGCCGCGATGGCGAGCGTCCTGTTCGACAAGCCCCGGCCCACGGTCGGCCTGCTCAATATCGGGACCGAGGAGATCAAGGGGCACGAGGAGATCCGCGAGGCCGGGGACAGGCTGCGTGCGGTGAACCTGCCGGAGCTCGATTATCTCGGCTTCGTCGAGGGGGATGGTATCGGCAAAGGGCTGGCCGACGTCATCGTCACCGAAGGCTTCAGCGGCAATATCGCGCTCAAGGCCGCCGAGGGAACCGCACGGCAGATGGCGGAATTACTCCGCAACGAGATGCAGCGGAGCTGGCTGTCCAAGCTCGGCTACCTCTTGGCGCGCAGCGCCTTCAAGGCCCTGCGGGACAAGATGGACCCGAACAAGTCCAACGGCGGCGTGTTCCTTGGATTGAACGGGATCGTGGTCAAGAGCCATGGTGGAATCAGCTCCGAAGGCTTTGCCTATGCGATCGATGTTGGCTATGAGATGGCTCACTACGATCTCCTGAACAAGATCAATCAGATGCTCAACCGCGAGGGTGGTGCACTTAGTTCCGTGCAGACCGCGCAGGAGGCTGTTTCGTGACTCAAATTCGTTCGGTCGTGCTGGGCTGCGGCTCTTATTTGCCGGAGCAGGTGGTGACCAACGCCCAGCTGGCGGCGCGCATCGACACGTCCGACGAATGGATCGTGCAGCGCACCGGCATTCGCGAGCGGCATATCGCGGCCGAGGGCGAGTTCACCTCGCATCTGGCGATCAAGGCGGCGCAGGCTGCGCTCAGCGACGCCGGCGTGGACGCGCAGTCGATCGAGCTGATCGTGCTTGCGACCTCGACGCCTGACAACACCTTCCCCGCAACCGCGGTCGCGGTGCAACACGCGCTCGGCATCAACCATGGCGCGGCGTTCGATCTCCAGGCGGTGTGCTCGGGCTTCGTGTTCGCGCTCGCCACCGCCGACAATTTCCTGCGCACCGGCGCCTTCAAGCGCGCGCTGGTGATCGGCGCCGAGACCTTCTCGCGCATCCTCGACTGGAATGATCGCGGCACCTGCGTGCTGTTCGGCGACGGTGCCGGCGCGGTGGTGCTGGAGGCACAGGAGCAGCCGGGCAATGCCGCGACCGACCGCGGCGTCGTGACCACTCACCTGCGCTCCGACGGCCGCCACAAGGCAAAGCTGTTCGTCGACGGCGGTCCGTCCTCGACCCAGACCGTCGGCCATCTGCGCATGGAGGGCCGCGAGGTCTTCAAGCACGCGGTCGGCATGATCACCGACGTGATCGTCGACGCCTTCCAGACCACCGGGCTCAATGCCGACAGCATCGACTGGTTTGTGCCGCACCAGGCCAACAAGCGAATCATCGACGCCTCCGCCCACAAGCTCCACATCGCGCCGGAGAAGGTGGTGCTGACGGTGGACCGCCACGGCAACACCTCGGCGGCCTCGATCCCGCTGGCGCTGTCGGTGGCGCGCAAGGACGGCCGCATCAAGCGCGGCGACATGGTTCTGCTGGAGGCGATGGGCGGCGGCTTCACCTGGGGCTCCGCGCTGGTGCGCTGGTAGCGCCACATTCGATAAAATTTTGCCGGAATTAGCCGCGATTATCGATGCGCCTGCATTGATGAGCGCTGTTGACCGGCGTATCGTAACCTCATAATTTCAGACAACAATTGTTCGCCGTGATGTGGGGCAGGGCGATGACCGACCAAAGCAAAACCGTAACGCGTGTTGATCTCTGCGAGGCCGTCTACCAGAAGGTGGGCCTGTCGCGCACGGAATCGTCTGCGTTCGTGGAACTCGTCCTGAAGGAGATCACCGACTGCCTGGAGAAGGGCGAGACGGTGAAATTGTCCTCTTTCGGCTCCTTCATGGTCCGCAAGAAGGGTCAGCGTATCGGCCGCAATCCGAAGACCGGCACCGAGGTGCCGATCTCGCCGCGCCGCGTCATGGTGTTCAAGCCGTCGGCTATCCTGAAGCAGCGGATCAACACCCAGCATCGCGGCAATGGCGACGCCAGCAAGGCTCAACCCGAGGCTTAACCGCCTGCGCGAAGGATTTGGCATTTGGACAAGGCGCCGGATGCGTTCCGAACCATCAGCGAAGTAGCGCAGGAACTCGACATTCCGCAGCACGTGCTGCGGTTCTGGGAGACCCGATTCTCCCAGATCAAGCCGATGAAGCGCAGCGGCGGCCGCCGCTACTACCGCCCCGACGACGTCGATCTGCTCAAGGGCATCCGCCGCCTGCTCTACGGGGAGGGCTACACCATCCGCGGGGTGCAGCGGATCCTCAAGGAGCACGGCGTCAAGTCGGTGCAGGGCCTCGCCGACGGCGCGGCCGCGGTCTCGTTCGGGGCCATCGAGGACGCCATCGGCGCCAGCCTGATGGAGCCCGACGATGACGACGAGGCGCCCATCAAGGGCGTCACGGATGCCGACGAAGACGACTACCAGGGCGACGAGGAGGAAGGCATCGACTTCCGCTTCACGGAGGTCGACGATGAGGACATCCTCACCACCTTCCGCAAGGGCGGCACTCCCGCCGCACCTGCCGGGCCCAGCGCCATCGACCGGGAGCGGCTCGGACGGGTGCTCGCTGACCTCGTCGCGTGCCGGGAGATGCTGGATCAGGCGCTGAAGGACGGCTAGGGGACTTTTTGCGAGCTTTGCCGGCAGTTCCGGGGGCTGTGGGCGCGGACGCCAAAATGCTGCGACCTCGCCTTGCGCAAAGCGGCGATCCTAGCTAATGGAACGACGTTCGGAGCGTGGCGCAGCCCGGTTAGCGCACTAGTCTGGGAGACTAGGGGTCGGAGGTTCAAATCCTCTCGCTCCGACCAATAAAATCAATGACTTGACGGAAACCTGCTTCCGGAGTTTTTGGTTCCGGAAGCACATCGGAAGCATCGCATTAGGTTAAACCGCCTGGCGATGGTCGAACGGATATGTGCATGGCCACAGAGCTGCCGCCCGTTGCTGTTTGCACTAAGTGCGGTGATATAACTTTCAGCGCTGAGCGGATAAATTCGCAATGCGGTCGCCAGCCTGACGGGAAACGCTGCAAGGGCGTTTATGGTAGCGCACTAGGCAATGACGATTGGGCGAAATGCGGGGCCTGTGACGGCCTTGGCAGAGCCGGCAACAACGGAAGCTGCCCCATTTGTCAGGGTACGGGCTGGAGCTATGTCCGTGGCCGTCGCCGTCGATAGTTCAAGATCGGAGACTACCGACAACTGGCATAGACGCAGAGAGGTGCGGTTGCCTACCACCCCCCAGGGAGGGGGTACATTGGACAGGCCCGCCCCGGAGAGGACACCGGCTCCTCCCGCCTGAAAATATGTAGGTCAGAGAAAGTCGATGTAACCTTCGTGTAACTTTGATCGCGGAGCAGAATTTTCCGCTGCCCCGCTTTCGAACCAGTCGATCAAACCATCACACCTTAAGAGGCTGGCGACGCGACTAGCGGTCGCGGCCACGCAGGGTATGGGCTTTGGGCTATGAATAGCGCAGCTCGCTGATGCCGACCAACCGATCAAATCATAACACCATAGAACGATGAGCGCGCGAACCAGCGCCTCACTCACAAGATAACCGGCACTGTGAAATAGTGTCATGGTCTCAAAAGGGCTACATGGTTGCGGCCGTCGGCGAGCTACAATTGCGTCTCACGAATCCCGCGGAAGCTAACGCGATGGACCCCACCTAGGGGGCTGGACCGGCTTCCATTGCTCTGCGCGGCGGGTTCGAATTCCGGGCCCCGACCTACACTTGTAGCCAGGGCCCTACTTCGGAGGCCGCGCTCATACTTTAGACGTATCCGCTCTGTGGAAGCGAGGACCTTTCCAGCCAATCTGTGTGCACGCGAAAGTGGCGGCTGGACAGTCCCTCGCGCCTCCGTCAAAAAGGCGAAAAGCTTCCAAACCAGGGTGGGGCGCCAATCGTGAATGTCTTCGAGCTCGATGAAACCCTGCTGAGGGACTACGAGAGATTTGCCCGCTCATTCACGCAGATTCGTGCGCCGGACATCCTTGCGCAGGTCGAAGAAATTTATACCAGCGACCGATTTTGGCCCGAGCCGCTTGTAAGTATTAATCCCCGGTTTGAGCGTGGAGTGTCCATCGATCAACTTGCCAAGTCCGGCACATTGCACGATGCGACCGCGCGGATATTCAGCGCCGATGACAAGCCGCTGTCACTCTATCGCCACCAGTCGCAGGCCGTTGCCAAAGCAGTGGCAGGCCAGAGTTTTGTTGTTACGACCGGCACCGGGTCGGGAAAATCACTTTGCTTCTTTATCCCCATCATCGACGCAGCTATCCGCGCACGTGCTGCCGGCGAACCTGCCCGCACTCGCGCAATCATAATCTACCCGATGAATGCATTGGCAAACAGCCAGCGTGAGGAAATCGAAAAATTCATCAAACAAGCAGATTTACCGGAGCATTTGCGGCCGACCTTCGCCCGCTACACAGGACAAGAGAGCCCTGAAGAACGTGAGCGCATTCGCGAAGCGAAGCCGGATATTCTGCTCACCAATTTCATGATGCTTGAACTGTTGATGACGCGGCAGAATCAGCTCGACCGTGCGGTCATCGCAAATGCGCATGGGCTGGATTTTCTCGTTCTCGACGAGCTTCATACTTACCGCGGTCGGCAAGGCGCAGACGTGGCCATGCTGGTACGTCGTGTGCGTGATCGCCTTTGTCCGAATCATCAGCCGATCTGCATCGGGACGTCTGCAACCATGGCCACGGAGGGAGATGATGCTCAACGGGCCGCGGTAATTGCCAGGGTTTCTTCCCGATTGTTTGGGGCGTCGATCTCTAGCGACGCTGTTGTTGGAGAAAGTCTTGAACGTGCGACCGATTCAGATCTCAAGTCGACAACACTAGGTTCGGCCCTCAAGGGTACGGTCGAAAGAGAATTGCCTGCAGATCTGGATGATGAAGCTTTGAGCCGTCATCCGCTCGCTGTGTGGTGCGAAATGGAGATTGGCCTCTCGGACGGCCAGCGACTTTCGCGACGGCAACCTATAACGCTTGCAGAAGCTGCAAAGCGCCTCGCGGAACAAACAGGATGTGACGAAAGTCGTTGTCGGTCACAGTTGCAGGCATTTCTGATGCTGGCGAGCCGCCCTGCGAACGAGCGGGGCGGCGTTGGCGATCGAGCATTTTTGGCATTTAAGCTCCACAGATTCATTTCTGGTGCAGGCCATGTGTACGCGACCTTGCGAGGTGCTGGACAGCGGCGTGTGACACTCGACGGTCAACGCTTCGATCCAGAGGATCGAGCCTCAAGGCTGTATGCGACCTTCTTTTGCCGAAACTGCGGTCAAGAACATCACCCGGTAGTTTTAACGACGGAGGATGACGCTCCATGCATTCTGCCTAGAGACATCGATGAGACGCCTCTCGATGATCCCGATAGCGTCGAACGGCCTGGTTATTTGATGCCTGAGCCGGAAAATGATTCCGACTTCACATTCAAGGGCGATCTTGAGGATTTCCCCGACGATTGGCTCGATCTTGATCGCGGAGGCGCTCCGCGTTTGCGTCGAGAGCGCAGGGCATACGCGCCTCAACCACTCACTGTTGCCGCTGATGGAAAAATCAGCTCCACAGGCCGGCAGATGTGGTTCATCCCCGGAAAATTCCGGTTCTGTCCCGCGTGCAAGCACCAGCCGGCGGGTCAGGCGCGAGAAATCAACAAGCTGGCCGGATTGTCTGCCGAAGGGCGTAGCTCCGCCACGACGCTCCTTGTTTCGAGTGCCGTCCGTTGGATGAATGCTCACGCGCATTCTTTGCCCTCGCATAGTCGAAAGCTTCTAGGATTTACAGACAATCGCCAAGATGCTGCCCTGCAGGCTGGTCATTTCAACGATTTCCTCTTCGTCGCACTTCTGCGTGCAGCAATCCTGGCGGCCGTTCGCCGCGCGGGACCGGACGGGTTAAGCGATGACGAATTTGGCAGGCGCGTTCAGGCAGCACTTGGCTTCACCGCGGCCAACCGTGGCCGTCGGCAAGAATGGATGCTGGATCCCGAGAGCAAGGGCGCAGCCCAATTAAATGCAGAGCAAAGTCTATCTCGGGTCCTTGCATACCGCGTCTGGGTTGACCAACGACGTGGTTGGCGCTTCACCAACCCGAATCTTGAAGAGCTTGGGCTTGTCCATGCTGAGTACGTCTCGCTTGATGACCTAGCTGCCGACGACGGCGCCTTCGCAGCCGCGCCTCCGGAACTTAGGCTCGCCACGCCAGAAAAGCGCAAGACCGCGCTTGCTATGCTGCTAACTCACTTGCGTCACGGCTTGGCGATCACTGCGGACTCTCTCGACCCGGGTACCGTTGAGTCGGCCGCGAATGCAGCGCGGCAGAACCTGCGTGATCCATGGGCAATTTCAGCGCAGGAAGAGCCGCGGGTCGCAGCAGCGCTTCTTGTCGATGCACCTCGTCGCGCAGAAGTGGGTCTGCGGGGTGAGCCGCTTATTGTGCGCGGTGGCCCAAGGGGCAGGCTCGCTCGGCAGCTTGGACATCCGCGCATTTGGGGCAAGCGCCTCGACTCCAAAACGTATCTGGAAGTCATAGCCGCACTTCTCGGTGCCGCCGCCCAGTACGATCTCGTCCGTCAGGTGCCGACAAATTTCGACGTGGACGGCTGGCGGCTCTCCGCAAATGCGGTTCGCCTTGTTGCTGGAGAAGGTCGGGCCGATGTCAAACTCGCGAACTCCTATTTCGTTGAACTTTACACCACACTCGCTGACGCGATCGAAAGCGGGGGCGGAGCACTCTTCGGGATCGAAGGCCGTGAACACACGGCCCAGGTGGAGCAGGATCGCCGCGAATGGCGAGAATGGCGTTTCCGCTGGGGTGAGGAAGATCGGGCCAAACTGGCTGAAGAAAAGGAGGAGCTCCGTCGGGCCGGGGAGCCGAACGTGTTCCTGCCCGTCCTGTTTTGCTCACCCACGATGGAGCTCGGCATCGACATTTCTGCGCTGAATGCTGTCTACTTGCGTAACATGCCGCCTACGCCTGCCAACTACGCCCAGCGATCCGGACGAGCCGGCCGCTCTGGGCAGGCCGCATTGGTCCTTACCTACTGCGCAGCGCAAAGTCCGCACGACCAGTACTATTTCGGCAAACGTGAAGCGATGGTGAGTGGAATTGTTAGGCCACCTGCAATTGATCTTGCAAACCGCGACCTCATAGAGGCCCACCTGCATGCCGTCTGGCTCGCCGAGTCTGCGCAGGAACTACAGGCGGACATCCCCCACGTCCTCGACCTGAGAGATTCCACTCTACCGGTACAGTCAGATATCACTGCGACATTTTCCGATTCGGGCCTTACCGCGCGTGCAGCCAATTCAATGCGACGCATTCTTGACGGAGTGAAAGCGGAGCTTCCAGCTGAGGTGGCTCCGTGGGCTGCAGATCGCGTCGAATTCGCGAACGTAACCGCGGCGGGAGCCCCGCGAAAATTTTCCGAAGCTTTCGAGCGATGGCGACAGCTCTATCAGAGCGCGCATGCACAGCTAACCGAGGCCAATCGACGATCGGAAATGCACGGTTTGGGGCCAAAGGAACGCAAGGAAGCCAAGATCCAGCAGGCTCAGGCAAACGAGCAGCTGGCATTGCTCGAAAGGGGCGCGGCCACTGGCGGGGCGGATTTCTACACCTATCGCTATCTTGCGACCGAGGGATTCCTCCCCGGTTATAATTTCCCGCGTCTGCCGCTTTACGCCTTTGTGCCCGCCACGGCCGCCGGCTCGAAGGCTGCCTACCTGCAACGCGCTCGTTTTATCGCTATTTCCGAATTTGGCCCCCGCAGTTTGATCTACCACGAGGGTCGTGCCTACCGAGTCTACAAGGCCCGATTGCCGCCGGGCATCCGAACTGAGGAAGGCGGGCGCCTTGCAACTATGACGGTTCAAATTTGCGAGGAGTGCGGTGCCTCTCATAGCAATCACGAACCCGAAAGATGTCACGCCTGCAATGCGCCGATTAGCGGCGTTCATCCGGTTCGGAACGTCCTTCGCATCGACAACGTGGAGACAAAGCCCGCTGAGCGGATCACGGCGAACGATGAAGATCGTCAGCGCCAGGGCTTCGAGATCCAAACTGTATTCGCCTGGTCGCAGCGCGACGGCGGTCTCGATGTGGTCGACGCCGCCGCAAGTGACGCAGATGGCAGCATATTGTCACTTAGCTACGCTCCTGGTGCCACAATCAGTCGACTTAACAAAGGCCTCCGACGTCGCAAGGAAAAGAGCATCTTTGGCTTCGGCATCGATCCTGCCTCTGGCCGATGGACCGGCAGTCCGGTCGAAGGGGAGGATGAGGAGCAGGAGCCGGATGGGCCTATCAAGCAGCGCGTTGTGCCAATAGTTCAGGATCACAAGAACACTCTGTTGTTGCGTGTTCCGGGCGAACCCCTTCCGCTGGAGGTCATGGCGACCTTTCAGCAAGCGCTTGCGCGCGGTCTTGAGATCGTTTTCCAGCTCGAAGAAGGTGAAATTCAGACCGAGCCCGTTCCATCGCGCGACAACCGGCGAGGCATTCTGGCGTTCGAGGCGACTGAAGGAGGGGCGGGCGTGCTGGGTCGTCTCACAAGTGATCCAGCCGCACTGGCAGGCGTGGCACGAGCTGCACTCGAACTCATGCACTACAGTAACCTGACCGCAGCGATTACATTTGCCGATAAGGCGCTGCTCCGAGAAGACGAAGGCGCCAATTGTGTTAAAGGCTGCTATCGCTGCCTGCTATCTTATTACAACCAGCCGGACCACGAACAAATCGATCGAACAAATGACCTCGTTCGAACCCTGCTACTGAGGTTGGCGCGGAGCAGGGTTGCTACCGCAGTGCCGAAAAGCACGGCAACGGTGCCGAGTGATTGGAGCGCTGCTATTGCTCGTTGGGGCCTCCCTGCGCCAGATCGTGAGCCCCTAAGTGTGAATGGAATGGCTCTCCCGATTGTATGGCGAGCGCATCTGGCGGCAGCGGCAATAGGAGAAGTTGCGGCCGAGACCCACAGCAGGGCCGAGATACTGGGTTTTACGATCGTGTCGCTTCCGGAAAGTCCTGGCGAACGGCCTCCATCTGCTTTAGTCGAATTGCTCGGGGCAGGTAAATGAGCAGCCTCTTTACGCCGGGTGATCTGGTCTACGCGCGTGGACGCGAATGGGTCGCGCTACCTTCCCCAGAAGATGAAACCCTTCACCTCCGGCCTCTTTCAGGGGTAGAAGCGGACGTGCAAGTGATTCACCCGGCGCTCGAACGCGAGCCGGTACGCCCCGCGCGCTTTGCATTGCCGAAAGAGAATGAGATTGCGACTCAGGATGGCGCTCGCCTGTTATCGGAAGCGCTCCGGCTTTCGCTGAGGCGAGGAGCAGGACCATTCCGTTCGGCAGCCCGGCTTGCTTTCGAGCCACGTGCATACCAACTCGTGCCACTACTGATGGCCCTGCGTCTTCCTGTAGTGCGGCTGTTGATCGCGGACGACGTAGGTATAGGTAAGACTATCGAGGCCGGCATCATTCTTCGCGAGCTCATCGACAGAGGTGAGGCGGATCGATTCTCAGTCCTCTGCCCGCCCCATCTCGTCGAACAATGGACCGATGAGCTTAGGGTGAAGTTTGATCTTGATGCGGTCGCCGTTACTGCAGCCTCCGCGTCGAGCCTTGAGCGCGGCTTGCCAGCCTCACAAACCTTGTTCGACGCTCACCCTTTTACGGTGGTCAGCCTCGACTACATCAAGGCTGAACGCCGACGCGATAGTTTTGCGCGGTCGTGCCCGGGCCTGGTTGTGGTGGACGAGGCTCACGCCTGTGTTGGAACGCACCAGAGTAGGCAACAGCGGTTTGAATTGCTCAAGCGACTTGCAGGCGACAAAGATCGCAACTTGATACTCCTGACTGCTACCCCGCACAGTGGTGATGAGGCCGCATTTGACAGGCTTCTCAGCTTGGTCGATTCCAGTTTTGCCGAAGGGGCGCTTGAGAGTGAGCAAAATCGAGCACGGCTTGCTCGCCATTTCGTGCAACGGCGACGGATCGACATCACGGGACGCGACTGGGGCGAAGAACGTGTTTTTCCTCGGCACGAAACTGCCGAACGTCCCTACAAACTGACAGATGCCCACAGCTCGTTCCACGATGCGGTGCTTGATTATTGCCTCGGCGTAGTCGAGGGCGCTGGCCCTGACCAACGCCAGCGACGCCTAGCCTTCTGGGGCACCTTGGCACTCATGAGATGCGTCGGCTCATCACCCGCAGCGGCAGTGAGTGCGCTGCGCAATCGGCTTGCCGCCGACCCTGACAGGCTCGAAGGGCAGATTTTTGATGAAGATTCAGACGAAGGCGACGCAGTTGATGTCGAGCCGACTTCGGGCCTGGAACAGGGGGGGCCGCTTGCGGCACTCGTCGCTCAAGCCGAACGCCTGACGAAGGAGTTCGATTCAAAGCTGGATGCGGTCGTTAAGTTGCTTAAACCGCTTGTGTCGGAAGGTGCGAATCCGGTCGTGTTCTGCCGTTTTATCGCAACTGCCGTGCATGTAGCGGATGCCCTTCGTAAAGTATTCCCGAAACTGAGAGTTGAGGCGGTGACCGGTGAATTGACGTCGGACGAGCGACGCGCTCGTGTCGAAGCGATGGGCGATGCCGAGCAGCGCATATTGGTTGCAACCGACTGCCTGTCCGAAGGCATCAATCTTCAAGGCCTCTTCGACACCGTCATCCACTACGACCTTTCATGGAATCCAACGCGTCATCAGCAACGGGAGGGGAGGGTCGATCGCTTTGGTCAGCCGGCCAAGCTCGTGCGCTCAGTCCTCCTCTATTCACCAGATAGTTCGATCGATGGAGCTGTGCTCGAAGTGATTTTGCGAAAGGCGGAACAAATTCGAAAGGCAACGGGTGTCACCGTCCCATTGCCTGACGAGCGAGGAGCAGTTACCGGTGCGCTTATGAATGCCGTGCTGCTTCGTAAAGGACGCAGCCCGCAACTCAGCCTCGACTTCGGCCTTGCCGCCGACACGAAAGCAATGGAGACAATCTGGCGGGATGCGGAGGAGGGTGAGCGTCGCTCTCGGGCGCGGTTTGCCCAAAACACAATCAGACCCGAAGAAGTCGTTTCGGAGTGGCAGCGCTGGCGCGACCTACTCGGTGGTCCCGACGAGGTCCGTCGTTTTGTCGAGCGCGCAATGAGCCGGCTCGATGCGGCGCTAGAACCGGGTAAGAATGGCGCAATGCGAGCGCATCTTTCCGCGTTGCCCGCCGCGGTATCGGAACGCCTAGCGGCGCGCGACCTGGAAGGCACAATACGAATTGCCTTCGAAGAGCCCCCGCCGGCTGGTGCGGAGATCGTGACGCGAAGTCATCCGCTGGCTGGGACGCTTGCCGAAGTCCTACTTGAAGGGGCTCTCGATGCAGGTTCAAACTCAGCGCCTTCGCTCGGACGCGCGGGCGCATGGCTCACGCCAGCAGTCAGCGTGGTCACTACAGTCGCGCTACTACGGTTGCGGTACAAATTGATTGTCCATGGGCGCCGTGAACGCATGCTGCTTGCCGAGGAAGCTGCAATGCTCGGTTGGGATGCTGGCCAGGCTGCCGTCATGCTGACTTCCGAATCAGCCGGAGCATTACTTGAAAAGGCAGCAAGCTCCGATCTGGCTCAGATCGCGCGACAGCGGGTGGTGGCCAAGGCGATTGAGCAAATGCCAAAAGTGCTCGACGGACCGATCGGCATCTACGCACGAGACCGGGCACTGGCGCTTGCTGAGGATCATGCCCGGGTTCGTGCTGCTGCGGCCGGAAGTGCGCGGGTCACGGTCGAGCCAGTTCTGCCTCCAGACGTGATTGGTCTTTACGTGCTCGTACCGGCGGGACAATAGCAATGTCACGATCTCGCACCGGCCGCACGTCCGGGCTCACTTTCAATGCCATTGTGGTGGAAGGGGCGCTGATTGCGCCGGCGATGCTGGCCCGCGTCGCCCAGCATCAGGCGGATGCCCAAAAGGATGCCGATTACAATATTCCCAAGGGCTTGACGCTGCGAGACGAGATTGCTCGGTACTTCCGTATCGGCCAAGCCATGTTCCAAGAACTGACGGTGACAGAAACGCCGTCGGCGACAGCAACCGTGAATTTTGTTGATAAGCTTCTTCGCGAGGTGTTCGGGTTTGCCGAGATTGACCGTATTGGTGCGCGCGTCATTGGCGACCGGCAATTTGCGATCACACTGGAGTGCATTGGTGGGCGCGTTCCGGTCGTAGTGGTCCCGACAGTTGACCAGCTCGATCGCCCAAGTACGCAGCTGATGGTGGATGGACGACGTCGTTCGGCTGCCTCTGCCTTGCAGGACTGGCTCAATGCAACAGACGGCGCGCTCTGGGGCATATGCGCGAATGGCTATCACCTACGCCTGGTCCGTGACAACGCGAGCTTCACCCGACCGGCTTACATAGAGGCCGACTTTCGTCAGATCTTCGAAGGCGACGCTTTTGCGGATTTCGCCGCACTGTGGCTACTTGTTCATTCCAGTCGGTTCGGAACTACTGGAACTCTCCCGTCGGATTGTGCTCTGGAACGTTGGCGAACAGCCGCCCAGAATGAAGGTGTCTCCGCAAGGGATAAGCTGCGTGACGGGGTTGAAGCTGCGCTGCTTTGTTTTGGAAACGGGTTCCTATCGCACCCCGGCAACGCAGTGCTTCGAGAGCAATTGCGCACAGGCGCTTTGCCGCTCTCAGAATTCTTCAGTGAACTTTTACGTCTGGTCTATCGGCTGATATTTTTGCTTGCCGCTGAAGACCGAAATTTGCTGCATTCGCCGGATGTTCCGGCAGAGCCGCGTAAGCTTTATGCCGAGGGCTATTCGGTCGCCGCATTGCGGGACCGGGCAGTGCGCCGCGCCGCTTGGGACCGACACCATGATCGCTGGGAAGGCCTGCTGATCACTTTCGCGGCGCTCACGGGCGGTGAAAAGCGACTTGGCTTGCCGGCGCTCGGGGGCCTGTTTGCTCCGGGTGCAATTTCCCATCTCGATGCAGCTCGGCTCGCAAACCGGGGCCTCATGGAAGCGATTTTCCGTCTCGCCTGGCTGCGCGAAAAGTCGGGGCTCGTCCCGGTCAATTGGCGCGACATGGAGACCGAGGAACTGGGTTCGGTTTACGAGAGTTTGCTCGAACTCACCCCCCGCCTAACTAACGACGGTCGTGGATTTGTTTTTGCTGAAGGGGAAGAGGCCAAGGGCCATGCGCGAAAGACCACGGGCAGTTATTACACGCCCGATAGCCTAGTGCACATACTGCTCGACTCCGCCCTCGACCCGGTTCTTGATCGCGTCGAAGCTGAGGCAGACGATCAAGTCACAGCACTTCTGTCGGTTACGGTGCTCGATCCAGCATGCGGTTCTGGGCATTTCTTGCTCGCGGCAGCGCGACGGATCGCGACGCGGCTCGCCAGGGTTCGCACGGGCGGCGTCGCCGCACCTGCGGACTACCGGCATGCGCTGCGTGATGTAGCCCGCGCCTGTATCCATGGAGTTGATCGCAACCCGATGGCGGTTGAACTGACTAAAGTCGCGCTTTGGATCGAAACAGTGGAGCCCGGAAAGCCGCTGGGGTTCCTTGATGCCAACATCCGCTGCGGTGATGCATTGTTCGGCCTATTTGACCTCAAAGCACTAGAAAAAGGGGTTCCTGACGACGCTTACAAACCGCTGTCGGGCGACGACAAGGAGACCGCAAAGCATTTTCTTATTCGCAACAAGGCCGAACGAACCGGTCAGGGCAGCCTTGATTTCGGCGGCGGCGGAGGCGGGCTGCCCGCCGCAGCACCGATGGCGGGAGAAGCGGCAGCCCTGCGCGCCATGCCGGAGGATAGCCCAGAAGAAATAATTGCCAAGCGTAATCGTTTCGAAGCCGTGCGCGCGGAATCCCGTCGTTGGCAAGCGCGTATTGCTGCTGATCTTTATGTCGCAGCATTTCTCGCGCCGAAAGTAGGCGGCGTACCGATGAAACGCGATACCGTGACTATCCCGACTACCGCCCAGATTTGGAGCGCGCTTGCCGGACGCACGGTTTACGGCCCGCTCGTTGATCGTGCGCAGAACCTCGCTGGGGAAGCGCAGGCGTTTCATTGGCCATTGGAATTTCCTGATGTGATGGCCGCTGGCGGATTTGACGTAGTGCTTGGCAATCCGCCTTGGGAGCGCATAAAGCTCCAGGAGCAGGAGTTTTTTGCGTCGCGAGATTCTGAGATCGCGCAGGCGCCGAATGCGGCGGCGCGCGGAAGATTGATTGCGAAACTGAGGGACGCGCCGCCTGATAGTCGCCAACGCGCGCTTTACGAAGAGTTCGAGGCGGCAAAACGTTCGGCGGAAGCATCATCAACGTTCGCCCGTATCGATGGAGATGATGGAGGACGCTTTGCGCTTTCCGGACGTGGCGACGTGAACACCTATGCATTGTTCGCCGAGCTATTCGCAAATCTTCCTTCGCCGCGTGGTCGCGCGGGCGTTATTGTGCCGACGGGTATCGCAACCGACGCGACAACCGCTCCATTCTTTGCATCACTAATGCTAAACCTACGGCTATTCAGCCTTCACGACTTTCAAACTGGTTTGGGGTATTTCGACCGTATCGGGCACGCGCGGTTCAAGTTTTGCTTGCTCACAATTGGTCGGGCCGGAGCTGCGGCGGATGCTGTGGACTTCAGCTTTTTCTCTCGCACGTTAGATGAATTTCTCGACAGGCGGCGCCATTTCCGACTGGGAAGAGAAAGCATTGCCAGGATCAATCCGAATACGCTTACAGCACCGATCTTTCGCACGAGTTTCGACGCCGAACTAACCGCAAAAATGTACGGCAACGCCGAAATACTAATTCGCGACGATTCGAAACTATCGCGAAGCGAGTGGAGTCCAAACTACATTCGACTCATACATTTCGGCGATCACAAGGATGAACTTGTGACAGCCGCACAAGCGTCTGATCAAGGCTTTAGTCGCGACGGTGCCTATTGGATTAAAGAGAGTGAAAAGCTGCTTCCCGTATGGGAGAGTAAGCTGACGAACGCCTATGATCTTCGTTACGCATCGTTCAATGAAGGCGGTGAYGACGTCCGCTCGCTCAGCCAAAGCGAAAAATCATCAGATGAACAGAATTTTCGTTACTGGGTTTCCGAGCGGTCGTTTGACTCGATTATCGAGAAGTATAATTTCTATAAGCCGTGGCTTCTTGCATATCGCGACGTGGCGCGATCAACTGATGAGCGATCTGTTATCGCTCTCGCGATTCCGCGAGAACCTGCTTCGATCAAGTTACCGATACTTGGATGGAATCAAGCTGCGCCGGGCCATTTACTGCTCGCAAATTTCAATTCGCTACCGTTCGATTTTATTGCACGGCAGAAGCTCGGTGGAATCTCTCTCAGCTTTTTCATACTGAAGCAGTTGCCGGTAATACCGCTCAGAAACTATAGCCCGTCGGCTATCTCGTTTCTCTCGCGTCGCGTTCTCGAACTCACCTACACCAACCAAACAATGGCAGCATTCGCGCGAGACCTTGGTTACGACGGACAACCATTCGAGTGGGAGGAGGATCGGCGAGCGGTGCTCCGAGCCGAAATCGACGCTTGGTACGCGCGCGCCTACGGTCTCACCCGCGATGAGCTACGCTACATCCTTGATCCTGCCGACGTGATGGGCGCGGACTACCCGTCCGAAACGTTCCGCGGCCTTAAGACCAACGAAATCCGACGTTTTGGTGAATACCGAACCGCGAGACTTGTACTTCAAGCTTGGGATCAGTTGGAGCGCGAAGGCCTTCCCGACGTGGTTCCACCTGTTATTCCCGCCAATCCGTCGGAGGTCCCTCGTATCCTGCCTGTCGATCCGACACATTTGCCCGATGCGGCTTGGATGAGACCTGCAGGGCTCGGGATGGATGCCGCGACTATTCAGCTAGCCGCGCTGCTACGGACGCTTCAAGGACCCACCCCAATTTCCCGTGTCCGTCTTGCGGTACTTTACGCGCTAGAACCGCGATACTTGACGCGGCGCCTTTCCGGCGCGGATCGCGCGACCTGGCGTCGCCTTGTCGGGCCATCCGCCGAACTTCTCACAGGTGTCACGGTCATCGCGGTGGCGCCAAGAATCAACGCGGCATGGGGGAGCGCCGTTACCCAGCTCCGTGGCATGCATGCACTCGTTGAAGATGTCTCTGCGCAGACCTGGGCGCCTGGCCCGAGGATCAGCGAGTTCGAAATTAATCCCGAAGAGTGGCCCTACGGTCGAGCTTCGTTCGTGCTCAAGGCAATGGAGGCCATAGCGCTCGACGAGGCGTTCACCGAATTGGCGCCTGAGGATCAGCTCTGGGCGAGGACGCATGCAGCATGACCTCTTCCCACGTGCTTCCTTCTCGATCACGCCAGCACCAGGGCGTAACGGTCCTCGCCTTTGGGTTCGCCGCTTGGTCATCTGGCAAGAACCAGGCTCAATCATCCGGAGCGTCGATCTCAAGCCTGGCCTGAACATCGTTTGGTCGCCTGATCCCGGAAGTGCTCAGGCCGGTCCGATCGGCCATGGTGCTGGTAAGACAATGTTTTGCCGCTTGTTGCGCTATTGCCTGGGCGAGGAAAGCTTTTCCCCGGAGGGGCAGCGCCATCGCATCTCTGACAAACTTCCGAACGGTCGCGTCGGTGCGGAAGTGTTGATTGATGGGAAGCTCTGGGTCGTCGTGCGTGCCCTGGGTCCCCGCCGACATGATGTCGTGGTTGAGGGCGGCTCGCTCGATGAGGCCAGTCAGGAAGGTGCGTTGGCGACCGGTATTGCTCCGCTTCGAGATTTGATAGTAGGCGCGGTCCTTCAGGGGGCGGGCAAGCTATTCCCTCCAACGATTGGTGAACCCGCTAGATGGGAGGCCACGTTGGCATGGCTAACGCGCGACCAGGAATGTCGTTTCGGAGGTCATCTTGAGTGGCGCGATCCACATAGTGATTCTCGTTCACCTGTACGTGGTCGTTCCATAGAGGAACGGCTCGCCGTCGTTCGCGCGTTGATCGGGGCACTGACAGACACCGAGATCGCAGCGCAGCGGAAAGAGGAAGATGAGGATAGGGCGGAGAAGAGACTCCGTTCTGAAGTTGATCGGCTTGATTGGCAGATTGGCAGGTCGCGCGGAAGTCTTGCAAGTCTGCTCGGCTCGCCGACCGAAGCCGCAATCGGCTTGGAATTGGACGCTGCCTACTTCAAGACGGGCGCGGCTGCGCGCTACGCAGAAGCTCTGAAGTTGCCAATCGGAACCGCGATAACGAGCCTGGAAGGAGCACGCGGAGATCGCGACCGTGCTGCGGGCGAGTTGCGCCAAAAAGAAGCATTGTTGTCTAACGTGTCGACGCGGATCGAAGAGAAGACCAAGACGTTGGTCATGCTCCGGTCGGAGTTGCCGGAATCCCGAGCACGATGGATAGCGGAGAACAATCCGGTCTGTCCTATCTGCGCGGTCCCAATCGATAAGGCCGTCGCTGAAGGTTGCAGTATTTCCACAGTGACATGCGACCTACACGCGCTTCAGCATCACATTGCGAACCTCAATGGAAATGTGGACCGGGAAGCTCAGGATGTTGAGGCCTTGGAAGGCCAAAGGTCCAGTTTGCAATATGATCTTGGCGTCGCCCGTCAGCGTTTGACACCTCTTGAACAGGCCGTCGCCGCCTTTGAGCGAGGCCTGGTCGATCAGTCGAACACGGTCCGCGCGGCACAAAGGCTCGCCGATGACGCAGACCGGTATGAGAAACTTCTGATCGATCGCGCAAATCTGGTGGCAACGCTCGAGCGAGCTACCGCCCAATTGGGCTCTCGCCGTGATGAACTCTCGGCTCACCGTCAATCGGCTCGCGAATCCATCGCTCGTTTGTCGCTTGCCTTCGATGCGGTCCTGAAGGAACTAGTGTCTAGTAACATTGAGGGCGAAGCAAAGTTGGACGGCAATGGTCTCGGCCTGACCGCGAAACTAGACGGCGAAAGGTCGACTGCGGCCATCGATTCCCTTAAGGTCGTAGCGTTCGATCTTGCCGCTCTGGTCTTGACGATGGAGGGCCACAGTCGCCTACCTGGTTTCCTCCTCCACGATAGCCCTCGAGAAGCGGATCTCGGTCGTTCGATCTATGATCGTCTTTTCGAGTTTGCAAGAAAGCTCGAAGGCTTCGGTCCTTCTCCGTTATTTCAATACATCATAACGACCACGACGGAGCCGCCTGGCGAATTCCGTTCGGAGCCATGGCTTCGTCTTATGCTCCACGGGACACCTGCTGCTGAAAGATTGCTGAAGATCGACCTCTGACCTCACAAAGTGCCATGATAGCTATGATTGTCGAAAATCCTCCCAGCTTCATCGTGCGCACCGAGGCACAGAAGGCCGCATGGGACAACGGCTATCGGTTGGAACGGGGTATCGACGGTGGGTGGCTCCGCTACGACTCGACGACAGCGCCGGGCTCAATTTGGATAGCCGGCGTCTCTGAGGCGGGGCCATGGTTATTTTCTCTCGATCATTCCGGCGTTGCAGCAGAAGTCGGCGTGTTGCCGGTTTCGCCGGCGTCGGGGCCGGGACGAGCCACATTTCTGCTCAACGGTCTGACCGAGCTGCATGTCGCTCTCGATCGCGTTTACAAGCTTGCCGTAAGCCTGCCGGAGGCGCCGCTCGATCGCTTTAGGGCCAAGACTGCCAGCCTTCCGCGAACAACTGAGGCCGAACGGATCGTAATCCAGCGTATTGGCCAGGACATATTCCGGGACGCCCTGTTGGACTACTGGAGTGGGCGCTGTCCCATGACTGGCATTACCGAGCGAGCGCTCCTCCGGGCATCTCACATCAAGCCATGGAGCGATTGTACAGACGCAGAGCGCCTCGATGTCCATAATGGTCTGCTGCTTTCAGCTCTTTGGGATGCGGCGTTCGACCGCGGCCTCGTGAGCTTCGCTGACGATGGCTCTGTTCTCGCAAGCCCCGGGCTGGGGGAAAAGGAGCGCGAAGCCCTCGGGCTTGCCCGTACGGTACCGCTTAAGGGATTGTGCGGCGCCCATCGAGCAAACCTGACACTCCACCGGGCCATGCACGGATTTTGACGCGGTTGGCGGGTCAAAGCGTCCTACCGCTCTACGAGCATGGACGGGCTGTCAAAATTGAGTTTTACTACCTGTGGGTTAGGGGGCGAGGGCAGTGTTTCAAATTTCGAAACCGTCAGAGGCCGTTAGGCTTCTTCACTGGACGAAGGAACTACCAAAAGCGAGCGACGCAGATCCCCTAGGGCTTGAACTGCGCCTTTCCGCGCGTCTTTCTAATGAGCTTCTCTATTGCATCACCTCGATCACGCCACGGGCGCGCTACTACTCGTTCTTTCCATGGGCCCTTCAGGACTACAATGAGCGCGAGCGACTCACGAAGGGAGACCGCGGACGCGTTAAAGGAGTTCTTTTTCGCGAGCGCGCTATGGTGCTTGGTGCCGTTGTGCATCATGACAGTGCCGCCTGCCTAGATGGCGCTCTGGGCGGTTCGGGCGAAGCAATAAAGCTCGTTCGGCAGAATCTGCGTTCTTATGATTTGGCCTCCTTTCGTCACCTCCTGAACACGGAAGGTCAATTCGGCGCTGCGTATAAAGGATCTTTGATTAACTTAGGAGTTTTCAAGGCCGATGACGTTGTCGTTAATGACGAGGTGTCCCTTGAAACCAGCGAACTGTCCGAAGAGACACAGGCGATTGATGTGCGAGAATTGAGTCCGGTCGGAAAGCGCCTCGCGGATGCGTTTCAAAGATCCGTCCGGACTACCGAGTATGTTGCGGAGGGATTGACCCTCAAGGATAAGGTAACCTCAAAAGCATTGGCGCAATTCGGTAGCCGGGCGGGCCTGTGCGAGATTGCTTCTAAGGGAGCCAAAGACCGCGCTGTTCTGCGCGACGTATTTTTCGCAATAGACCCCGACGTGACGGGGGACAGTCACAAGCGGCGGCGAATGACCCTGCTACTTCTACTCCAATGCACTGGGCAGGCGAGGTCGGCCGGAACGTATCTCAGCGACCGTAGCCTTAGCGACATCTGCTATTTTTCGGCATTGGTTCCTGATGACGATGCTGGGAAGGCCATCCCGGTCAAAATGCCGGATGTACTCGTCGACATCCAAGAGCGTTGGAGGATCTTCTTTACCCAAAGCTACCTCGCGGTTGCGCTGCAATCAATGCTTGTGGCGTGTGTTCGCGTGATCCGCGGTAACTCAGGCGGAATGCGACACGAGCAATTGATGAATTCGTTGAATGCGCCTGGGCTGAGCTCCCGCTTCAACGAATGCACGGGGTTGGAGCTCCAAGGGGACGTCTTTCAAATGTCTGCTCGTGAGTTGCTCGCTTTGTCCGGAAGCAGGGAGCGGAGCAATACCATCGAGTTGGGATCAATCAAGGCGCCTCTTTCCGAAAGACAGTTGGAAATCTTACTCGTGGAGGGAGAGGCGAACGAGGCGGCTGGCATTGTCTTTGCGGCCTTGCTTTTCTATCAGGTTGCCCTCCGGCACAAGCAACGCGTTCCCGCGCAATATGGCAATTGGTACGAGCAGCAGATTCACAATGATTATTCCGACGTCGCTCTACCCGGCATTTTAAGGTTTCTGCAGGCGGAATTCGGAGAGAATTGGCTAGACCGGCCCAATGGAGAGATTCTTGGCCGCATCATCTGGCGTTTCGTCATTCGACAGCATCAGACAATGAGTTACGAGCGAGGGTTCGGTGGCGGCGCTCCATTGTTCCACGTGGATGGGACAACCGTGGTCGGCACGGAAGTCGATTTCATCAATCCTGAAGCACGTAACCCGCGCCTTCGGAGCGCATTACAGATTCTATCCGATTTGGGTCTTCTCAACTACGACGAAGAGAACGGTTACGAGAGAACACCGGAAGGGGAGACATGGCTTTTGTCGGGACTCGAAGCTTCGAGGACGCCGTGAAGCCGCTTGATCTTCTTGAGCAATTCGATAAGGGGCCGGGGAGCTTTGGCTTTATCGCGACCTACGAATTCGAGCCCAATTTCTTCGAACGGCGCGTGCTCTCCAAAAGGATGTTCGGGCCTGCCGAGCGCCTCGTGATATTCATGGATAGGGGACGGTATCAAGAGTTGATCAACGAGGGTCTGAGCGTCTCGGGCTTCAACCGGCGCTATTTGGTTGTGCCAATCAGTCGTGCCCCGGAGGTCTTTCACCCGAAGCTCTACTTGTCGTTAGGCGAGAAAAGAGCGGATGCAGTGATTGGAAGCAGCAACTGTACGAACGCGGGCATAGGTTACAACGTCGAAATTTGCTCCACATTCTCGGTCGTCGAGGGCGCCAAGGCGCTCGATGTGGAGGCTCGAGCCGTGTTGCGTCAGGTATTTGAGGCGATGAAGTTATTCTCTGCCGAAGCCGGTCCACTCAAGGACGTTATTACAGCCAAATATTTGAAACCGGTAGAGGATCGTTTTCCCTGGCTTCATCCGAAGGTGACGATTCCGACAGGCAGCATCGAGCTGATACTTTCTCACAAAGAAGCCCTGTGGGAGCAACTGATCGCGCGGCTGAAAGGGCGGTTGGTTCGAAAGATTACGGTTATCGCGCCGTTCTATGACAAGAATCTCGAATTTATAGAGCGTCTGCGGAGGCAATGGCCGGCGGCGGCGTTGACCGTAGTGGCGCAGCCAGACTACGCCACGCTTGCAGGCGATCGCTTGGCAAAACTCTTCGGAGATAAAAAGCATCAACTCTTCGCGGCATATCCGCAGCCGGGAAGGCGGCTTCACGCGAAGGCCTTCGCCTTTGAAACCGACGGAGGTGTGTTCTGGTTAAGCGGAAGCCCAAATGCAAGCCTTGCGGCGTTTGATGGTCGAAACACCGAATCTGCAATTTGGGTACATACCAAGGAAAAGCCCAGCGAAGTGCTAAGGGGCAGCGGAATCAAGTTCAAGCAGATTAAGCCAGCCGAGTTCTCTGCGGGAGATGGAGGCGAACCGCAGAATCTACGGAAGAACGAAAGCGGGATTGTTCTTCGTTCCGCCGTGTTGGAGGAAAGCGGCCGGCTTGAACTCGAAGTCGACTTACCAAGTGATCTAAAGGGGGGCACCCTGCGGATTAGGAATATCAATGAGGCGTTGCCTATTTTTTCCATCCCGATGCGACAAGCTTCGGGGAAGACGGCCATCCTTGATCTCGACGACAATCAGATTTCGCAAATCCGCTCGGCGGCAGTTTGCGAGGTTAAGGGCGTTCAGAGGGGTGAGGAGATCGTGAGTAACTCAGCCGCTCTAGTCCAGCTCTACCAGCTGTTGCGGGAAAGAACGGGCAGTACCGGTGGACGCGATGCATTGCGAACGATCGAAGAAACCGGAGAAAATCTCATCACCTTTGTGGATAGCCTAGGCAGTGTTCGCGAGGCCGTCGAATTTTTTAACAATTGCAGTATCCGTTTTTTCGATGGCGAGAGTCCTAGACAAGGAGCACGGCGCGAATTATGGCGCCCGCGCGATCCATTCAAACCTGACACTCCACCCAGCTGGAACAACACTCCAGTAGGTACTTCCGCTGCTGAGCTCCAGGAAGCGATTCGTGATTTCGTCGAACGTCACCAACGGGAGAAACTTTCTCGACATGTTCGGCGAGGCAATTTGAACGGGCTTCCGAACTTCTTGGATATTTTCCGAACATTGAATGGCCTACTCTTTACCTATCATTTCCGGTCGGTGGCTGAAGGCGGTTCAGTTATCCCGTTTGGCTACATAACTTCGCTGGTTATGAAGAATCTCGAACTCCTCATTGGTCCGTTCGAATCTGGCCCCGAGGTAGACGGAAATGGGTTTGTCTCGTCGATCTATTCGAATTTTTTGGGTGAGAAGCCATTGGTACGAGAGCGCCTTCGAGCGGAACGGGTACCGGAAATGCTGCGCGCTGCGGTAGAAGCGATGGTGGACGTCAGGGCCAAGGCGCTCAAAATGAGCGCGGGGGATCGTTGGGCGAACCTTCGCCTGAGGTGGGTGTCTGACTGGATTCAGTCTCAAGGGCTCATTCAACCGAGCCCCGAGGATGTTCAGGTCGCCGGTGCAGAATACCTGCCGGAAAAGAAAGCGGCATGAAGATAAACCGCCTTGGCGGTCGTGCGGTTCAGAAACTTCACGGGGCACCCCGAGTCCAAGCGCAAGACGGCGAAATCACGGTCGATATCACAGAGCGAACCGTTGTGCGGAGAACGTCGTCTTGGATGGACGGTGAGAGGCGGAATAACTGGAACCTCCATTCCTGCCAGCCGCCGCGACATAGACCGGGAAACGTGGCAAAAACTCGTTCGAGTCGATCGGGTCGTCGTGCTCGACGGCGACGGCAGCATGAACTGATTGGATTCGTTGCAACGCGTAGATTCACATACTGCAGGACGCAGTTGGGCCGCGATTGGACCATCGGACCAAAAAGTTACTTCAGAAGGTAACGCAGCATGAAAATGTTATGGTTCAATGGTGCGAGATTTTGATTTCGTGGACACTTCCATCCGCCCAATGGGCGGCCAAGTATATTGTTCGGTGAAGAGCGAGAGGGCGCGCTTACAAGTTGCCCTGGGCTACAATAACCTTTGCTGTAATGTCGACTGAACTACTCAGGGCAGCTCCCTGATCAAAGCGCATGTATCTTTTCCCGGTAGCTTCTAGGTGTCGGTAAGCCGCATCATGGTGAATGATGTAGGCACCGATAACGGTGTAGTCGCTCTCGAACGCGACGTGGGCACAATGATCAAAATAACCCCTTTTCTTGGCAGAGAGTTCAATTCTTAACTCGTTCCTTTGATCGAAGGGCTTTCTCCGGGAACGGACTTCAATGCGCTTGAGGGTAGGATGTTCTAGATCAAAGCCTCGATTTACTCCGTTAGTAACGACGTGCGCGCCGAGAGCTTCCGCAACAAGCCGCGCTGCATACGCGCCTTGATCCCTAATGCCGTGTTGGAGCCATAGCTGCTGCTCGGCGTTGTGCATCTCCTGAAAGAAGGTCAACATTTTTGGTTTCATAGGGCAATTCGAATCGATCATCTGTTTGAGTGTCGTACACAGTCTATATGTGCAAGGTTAGGGGGGCTAGCTTCGCACCTGCCGGTCCGAGCATACCTTCGGACTCTTGCGGCGCGTCCACGACTGATGACGTGCCGCGACCGTACGGGTGTCTAACCCAAATCAACCATCAAGCGCCGCAATCGCTTTGCCGCTTCCGGCGTTCGCTGTACCGAGGAAATGTCTAGCCTGTCAAAGATTGCTTCCTTGCGCTGTGTTCGGCGCGGTCCATCCCGCCTGGCCACGGATATCCCGCAAGGGATGGGTCCTTGGCTCCGATCGTTTGATGGTCTGATGGTATAGGATCAATGAGCGAACAGGCCGGAAGCCTCGGAAGACCAAGCCTGAAGCTCCGCGAAAACGCACTAGAAGCAGTCCGCGTAGCTGCCGCCAAAAGATTTTGGAGTGGTGTCGCAGTGTAGGGGTGTGCGGGGAGCTGGTGCGTTGTGCGATCGAGCTCGGACCGCTGCCACAGCCGCAGAGCGCGCTGCATCACTCTCCGCTCGAGTATTGACGCCGCATTTAGCTTCTTGGTGGGATAATATTGGGATCAGCATCCACATCAGCTGTTCGGGATAGTCCTTGTTAGCTCTGTAGGTGTTCGCCTTCATTTCCTCAAGACGCTTGCACGTCTCAGCCGACCAGTGTTCTCCGGCCTGGGCCGAACCGACCACGAAACCATAACAGCCTAGAATAAGTGCCAACCACTTCATTGCATCACTCCCCGGTTACTCCAAAGGCGCGGGGAAGGATATGAGCGAGCGACGGTGTTATGGTTTTATGGTGTTAGGCCTAATTGACCTCGCTAATGGTCGAAGCGACGGTCTTCTAATAGGGCAACCGGATTCTCGTCCGGCATTTAACCCAGCTCACTTCTTCCAAAGATCCTTGACGATCAAGTCAAGCTGTTCGTTCGACAGGTGCCACCGATGTTGGCGTTGCCATTTCCTTTGGCGCAGCTCCGGCGCAAGATCGATGATGTTGGTGGGAGAAGTTTCCTTAGCTTTCGCTAGGTTATGGTGCATGTCCAGCAAATCGATTGCGGACTCGGCAAGAGAGTGAAGAGAGCCTTCCTGGTCGAAGTGGAAGAACGAGCCCATAGCGCGAACAATTTGGACGGGGCGCCGACCGTCTACCTCTAGCACGACCTCAGCGTTCTTCTGTCTGGTTCCAGCGAATTGGGGCATTCGCTCGCGGCCGCTGATCAGCGCTTCCAATCGCTTCTTCGGGAGACGTTGCGGAGCGTCGTCAGGGAAAATGTAATACCGAAAAGCTAGTGCCATTAATTGTTCTCGCAGCTACGGGGGCGCGCTCCCAGAGAATGATAGACTAGCTGTGCCATCGGGCTACTGCCAATCAGTTTGCGCTCGCAGGATGCTTCCTATGGGCCTACCTCTAGCGGTCTGCCATCCGCGCATAACCGCGTACTCGGGATGCTCGACCACGGCTAGTGACTGCACGGGCGCGCACGGGTGTCCAGCCTAACTCAGCCATCAAACCACGCAATCGTTTAGCGGCTGCGGGCGTTCGTTGTAGTCGCGGGATGTCGAGATGTTCAAAAACTGCCTCAGTCGAAACGCGCTCGACACCATCATAGAGACCCATCTGACCTCTGACCTTCCGGAGCACGCCGATCCAAGGGTCTGATGGTTTGATGGGGCGACTGGCGCGAAGCCGTTCAACGAAGGATAGGCTGGGCGGATAGATTGTCATTTTGTCCAAGATCAGGTCTGCTGGTTGAACCATGTTATCATGTTGGGTGCGTACAACAATGTCATGGACAGGAAGGGACGCTGCTTTGCTTACTGCTTTCGCCATTGGAGAGGAAAAATAGAATTAGAGCGTCCTCCAATTCGGCATCATCAATAGGGAATCTCTTACCGATCATGGTGACAAGCAGCTCCATTTCGCCGTCATACAGGTAGTCCATTATATCGTGAATGCCGGGTGAGCCCCGCAGTGTCGCTACGCGAACGAGCTTGACAAAGATTTCCCGCTTCTCTTCGACCGATGGGACCGCCATCGCATGTCTGGCGAACCATTCTCCAGGAGGGTAGTCGTCTAAAGTTCTCATATTTATGGGCCTTTCTCCAACTAGTTGGGCTCTCTCCCTCGCGCGAGGCCTGACTGGGCAAACCAGTGCAATTATGGACAGCGTGCAGTGATGCTTGGGATATGCAGCCTGTTTTCCCACCGGGGGCCCATCGCTTGTCGTATCCGTTCGCTTATGTTTTTTAGCTGCGCGAGCCAAATTAGGCTGCAGATCCCTGTCATACCTGCATGCTCTTCGCGCTCCCGATGGACCAGAGTGTCTTTCGTGCCTTGTGCTTTCGGACGACAAGCCCCTCAATCACGCGTCCATTGTTTGTGCGAAGCCACTTTGCGAGCCGCTCCTTGTCAACGCTGCCACGAAGTCCGGCAGCGTCGAGCAGAGCATCCCGGAACTGTTGGTTGGCATATTGGCCCCCTGCCGCTGCGCTGGCAGCAGCAGCCGCGGGATTGGGATTTGCCCTGGTCTCGCCAGCTTCGATTAGTTGATCAACGGTACGAGCTTGACCGCCAAGTGCAGCCCACGCGCGACAGAATTCAACTCGCGCCTGGTGGTCTGGATCCTCGTCAATGACCCGTTTCATCGTTTCCACTGGATCGGTACGGCCGAGCCACGTTAGCGCTGATCGGATCGTGTCAGACCATGCCTCGAACGACGCGAGCGGAGGCAACCTGTTTGGCTGCCCGGCCTGAATGTACGCCGCTACGACAGTGAGCGCGGCGGCGATGAAGCGTCCCCTATCAGCGAAGACGACGTCGGTCGGCTTGCGCCGGAATTGTCGCAATTCCGGTCGATCGATGCGCGGGTCTAGTATTGCGACCAGGGCACGTCGGGTAACGTCGCCTTTCAAGACCAAGTTGTTGCCGGTTGCGAAGACCGTTGCCCGGTTCTCGATCTCGAAACGGTCCGATTGGCCAAGTCGACGCACGGATGCAAGCGGGCGCTCGACCGTCTGGCAAATCTTGTCGCCGCCGAAGTCCATGGAGATGTTGTCGATGGCAATTATGGACGAGCCGTCTAAGAGCGCGCCATCTACGCGTTTTTCATTCTCTTCCATGCTTGTCGACCAAGTGAAGACCGCGGCGAAGTTGCCATTCGCCACAGCTGCGATGACGTCAATTAAGTAAGATTTGCCCGATCCAGGCGTTGGGGCCGTGACGGCGTGGAGTGGTGCGACAGGGAAGGCGCCTCGGCAGACTGTCGTCAGAATGCCCGAAAGGGCGACCGATCGTGATGCCGCGTCCTCGAATGGGAATTCGTCGAGAAGCATATCGAGGTCATAGAGCGCTCTGATCGCATGCTCCTTGGTTAGAGCCTTTGGGACGGGAGGCATCTCTGGGATTTTCGCTACGTAGAGCTTTGTTGCAAAATCGTAGCCCTCCGTTGCTAGGATCGAACCGTCGGGACGGAGCGTCGGCGAAGTCACGACCCCCGCGACGGATGGAAAGCGCCAGCTATCCTGCCCAACCAGAATACCCCGGGCCACTTCTTCTGGCGGATTCATAGGCTTTTCGATTCCTCTGATTGGTCGCACGAAGATGGCCACCTGAGACAGCATTCTCACTAGCATTGGGACAGTCGCGAGCCGCAGGAGCGATTGATATGTCACTCGTCCTTTAAAACCGGACGTTTCGACAACCTCCGGGCGGACGAGGTTCGATCCGCGCCGGAGGACTTTAGCGCCACCGGCGATCAGTGCCGCTTCCGCTTCTTCCGCTGCGCGAGCAATTTCTCCGGGAACGTAGACGATCTTCTGCCTCGGTCCGCTATTCGAAACGGTCAGACCAGACGAACAGGCCGGGCCAACGAGACCTTTCACCGGATCGGTCCATCCGAGCTCTCGCGCCGCAGCAAATACTGAGCCGAGCGTTCTGGGGTTTTCCACGTGCGAACCCATCGAGGAGTTCCACTGGGCATCATTGTGGGTAGTGTCCCCACCAGCGAGCGCGGAGATTTCGTCAAAGAGCGACTTCAATWTGTCTTCGTCGTCGGGGTGCAGCTTTGCCTGCTCGGTGAGGGGAAACAGCAAGAGGTCGCGCCAGCCGTGGCGGTCGGTCATTTTGCCAGCCCGCGTTAGTACCGCGTAGGCAGCGCGCAGCCGAGAAAGGTTGGGCGGCGGCAACTCGATCCCGCCGGGCAGTGCATCGTCAGGCGGCAGGTGCGAGAAGCGTGATGAGAGCTTTCCGTCGGAGATTTCAAAGATGGGCGCCGATCGGCGGGCCTGGGTGCCAAGGCCAATGAAGGACGCGAGTTGGAGGCCCTCGACGATTTCATCAAGAGAGTATCGAGCTGAGCTGAGGATTTTCATTTTTACGAGCTGTGGATCGCTCTTCATGTGCAGCGACCCTGGCAATCGCATAACGCGAGAGAGATCGTAGACCTGTGGGTCGGTGCCGAACCTCGAAATCAGAGCTCGCTGGACCGGCTCGAATTTGTCGAGCGGAAAGCCATCGTCCACCCACCAGTAGATTTGTGCGCGGCCGAGGGATGTTTGGACAACGGCGCTGGGCTTTAATCCGCCTTGTAAGAGTGCAAAGACCTTCTCAAGGTTGCCGTCGGCATCGATGTAGACCGCGCGTACACGAACGACGTTTCCGCGCGCTCGACCAGTAAGATCAGTCTCGTTGATTGTCACGTAGAGGCCGTACGCGTGCTCAGGCGTGTTCCATTTCCGGGCCAGAGCAACCGCTTCGTCGATTGTGCAGTGATTGATCAGGCTTAATCCGTAGGGCCTGTCCTCTTCTTTCCGGTGCCTTGGATCGCGGAAGAGCTGAAAGGTGAAACGGTCAGCGCGCGGGTCCAGCGCCTTGAGGAAGGCATTCATGAGCAACTCGCCATGCGGGACGTTCGACGCGCGTCCGTTGCGCACGGCGTCAGCGCATGCCGCCTTTTGTAGGATCAGAGTGGGTTTCGGTGTCGGATTCATGATAGAGGCTCCGGGGAATGGAGCCCGCCAAGCTTGTCAGGCGATGCCGAAAATCATATGGTGACACTGCATTCAGTACGTGATTTTCGACGCTCGCCGAGTTGACAGCTCGGCGGGCGTTTTCTTTAGGCGTTGGTGCAATTCGAGGCGCATAACCCGGACACGCGCTCGCGGTCGGCAAGCCACGCATTTACATCACTCGGGCGATACGCGAGTCGGCGAACGCCCAGGACAACGAAGCGGGGTCCTCTGCCTTCGGCGCGCCAGCGCGCGATAGTAGGAAGGCCAATCCCGAGTAACTCGCAAAGGCGGCGCTCGGAAATCAGCGGCTCGATTTCGTGGGCGGGAGGGGCAGACGGTGTATTGAGTAGAACCATAATGAATCCTCGTGTTGTTGGAGGATTCATGGTTACGCGGCGTAGGTTCTTCCTGTGTATCATTCGGCGCCGGCGAACCAAGAAATATGAATTCTCCTCTCTTATTGGTCCGGCATCCTCTGCGAGTTACCTCACTGGGTAAGAATGACGCGATGTCGCAACACAATAGTGAGGCCGAGCACGCAGCCGGTCCGGAAGTTGATCAGCCCTGTACAATATCGGCCACAAGCGCCGACCACGCGTTCAACGCCGCACGCTTCTGCTCGCGATACGCAGCGCGATTGTAGACGCCAGCAACGCCGGTTTGAGCGCCCTCGTGTGCCAGCACGGCCTCAATGATGTGAGGCTCGGCAAGCCCTCGCTCGTGGGCCATCGTTGAGAAGGTCCGGCGAAGGTCGTGCAGTCCCCATGCGGGCAAGGCAGCTCCATGGTCGGTGATCCGCCGGTCGAGCGCCTTCTTCGCTCCGCTCCAGCCCTCGAAACCGATGTCGCTGGTACTGAAGACACAGCCATAGCCGCGGCGCTCGGGGAGCTGGGCGAGGGCAAGCGGCGCTAGCAACACTTCATGCGGGCGGCCTCGCTTCATTCTTGCGGCCGGAACGACCAGCACGTCGTCCTCGATCTCGCCCCAGCGCATCGCGCCGATTTCTTGACGACGGCACGCGGTGAGCAGCAAGGTCCGCACAATGCGGTCGTAGCTGCCTTCGCGGTCTGTACATCGCCAGATCAGTCGCAATTCATCTGGGCTAAGGACGCGCTCGCGCGGCTTCTCGCTAAATTTGGGCACGTATGCGGCGGGATTGTCACCGCCAACGAGGCCGGTGCGGAGCGCCCAGACCCATGCTGCTGAAAGGGAGGCCAACACCCGGTTCGCCTGAACGCGCCCCGCTTCAGTTCCAAGAAGCTGATGCAGGCGGGATACCGCTGCCCGATCGATTTCCGCCACAGCCTCTTTGTGAAGCCGCGCGGCATACTTTCGCAAGTTCCGACGAGTCTGGTCGAACGAGGATGGGCGCTGCTCCTTCTCAGCATGAGCAAGATACGCCTCGAAGATATCGCCTACGGTCGCTGCCTTGCGCGCCTGTCGCCGCTCGACCGAAGGATTAGCTCCACCCGCCACCCGCCTGAGCAAGTCGCCGGCCAGTTTACGTGCTGTCGCCGGGTCGATAGCTGCGACCTGCCCAATCGGGTGCCGTCGAGTGCGTCCGCCTGCATCCCGATATTGGAGAACCCAACTCTTACGGCCGGACGGATAGATCCGCAGACCGAGGCCCGCCAGTTCCCCATCCCAATAAAAAACCTCGTTCTGCCCCGGCGGGCAGGTGAGCTTGCCGATCGTCGCCTTGGTGATCCGAGTAGGTGCTCCAGGTTTTGTGGCTCTTTCCCTCCGCGGAAGTCGAATAACCTGGGCCGTTTTCGGAAGCACATCGGAAGCAGCCGGAAGCAAATCGGAAGCAGGTTTGTGGCTGGGCATGATCTCTCCTGGCAGCGGTACACTAGAGAGATATGGGGAAAAATTGCAATACTTCAAAGAGTTATGGAGTCTCGTGAGGGCTCTTGAGATAAGCGGCGCGCAAATATTCTCTCGTCTGGGAGACTAGGGGTCGGAGGTTCAAATCCTCTCGCTCCGACCAATAAAATCAAAGACTTAGCGTGAAGTCTCAAGAGCTGGCTATAAGATTTTTAGCCAATATGTAGCCAACGGCCCAAGAACCACGCCCCCATCCCAAAAATATTTTCCGTCGCCTTTTTTAGTATCCCGTCGTTGGACGCGCACTACTCCTGTGAATGCAATGCCAACCACGGGAGGGCAACCATGGCGAATATCAGGGTTCGGGAAGCAGCCGAATATCTCGGCGTCTCAAAATCTTTTCTGGATAAAGCTCGCTGCTACGGGACCAACGGTCCTGAGTTCATGCGTTTCGGCAAGGCAGTCGTTTATTCAACCGAGGCGCTCGACGAATGGGCGCGGTCCTGCACCGTAGCTAACGACAACAGCAAAGAGAGCGGCACCAAAGCCGCCTAGCACGACTGGCGCTTTAGCCAGGTGCACCGCGCCAAAGGCGCAACCCCGATTTAGGGGATTCCACATTGCGAATAATCAGCATCCGCCCGGCACCTCCGGGCTCGACGACGCTCGCGCGTTTTGATCTCGAACTGAACGACCACCTCAAACTCTACAACCTCGCTCTGCGGCAGCGCCCAGGTGAGAGGTCCTGGACCRTTGCGCCCAATGCCTTCAGCGAGCGAACTGCCGCTTTTGGCGAGCAGTTCAACCGCGCGATTTCTGATCTTGCCCTTGCGAAACTCTTGGAGCTTCCGACCGATGCAAACCGCAGCTAAGACTTCCACTGACCCCACCGAGGCCATCGTACATCTGCGCCGCGGCCTAATCGCGCAGGGATACCGAGTCGTTCCCTGCAGTGGGAAGAAGGCCTGTGGCCTGGGCTGGTCAAACTCAAAGTGGTCAGCGGAGCAGATGGAGGGCCTGGCGCGGTTGTACCCGCACGGTCATAACACCGGCGTTCTTACTGGCTCTGTCGTCGCTATAGACGTCGATACGCCAGACCAAGCAACATCAGATGCCATTCTTGCAATGGTCGCGAAACTTCCGGGTCTCGCAGCCGCGCCGTATCGCATCGGGAAAGCACCAAAGCGCTGTTATGTATTCCGCAGCGACAGTCCGCGCGGAAAGGTAGCAACCGGCGCGTATTTGATCGACGGCCAAAAATGCCAGGTCGAGGTGCTGGGCGCCGGGCAACAATTCGTGGCCTACGGCACACATCCCGAAACCGGCCGCAATTACGAGTGGTTCAACGGTTCGCCGGCCGAAACGCCGTTCGTCGAGCTTCCTGAGATCCACGCCGATGACATTGACGCGATGCTCGCCAGCGCCGAGGCGTACCTTTCGGAACACGGGACGCTCATAAAGCACGGCAGTAAAGCCCCAGCCAATGACAATGAGAAGCCGGTGCACGCATGGTCTGACCATCCGTGGTCGGCACTCAACCAGCGTGCCTATGACTATCTTGACGCTTGGGTGCCCCAGCTGGGTCTTGAAGAGCTGAAGCGATATCACGCCGGCTACCACGCGGTTGCGAGTTTCCGTCCGTCGAATAGTTCGACGGCAAAGAAACGTGGGCGCGCTCTAAATATCCAACCGGAGGGCATCTGCGATTATGCGGATAACAACCGCGGATATTCTCCGATCGATCTGGTTGGAGTGTGTCGAAGGCTGCAATCGCACGAAGCGGTGGATTGGTTGAGGGAGCGCGTTGGCGAGCCAGACGACGGCACGCACGCGGTTAGCCCTGAGGCGCTGCTGAAGAAAAGGGATGCCGGGAATGTTGGTGTAGACGATGACGAGGACACCCGGGACGCGTTCCCCGGCATCATGTCGTCAGGGGAGTTCGTGCGCGGGTTTGTTCCGCCGGATTATTTGATAGACGGCATTATTCAATCTGGATTCCTCTATTCGATTACAGGGCAGACCGGCGCCGGCAAGACGGCCGTAGCTCTACTGATGACTTCGTGTATCGCACGAGGTGAGCCGTTATCCGGGCAAGGTGTTAAGCGTGGTCGGGTTCTGTATTTCGCGGGCGAAAACCCGGATGACGTACGGATGCGCTGGATTGGATTGTGCCACGAGTCAGGTCTGAATCCAGACGACGTTGATGTCCACTTTATTGAGGGCGTGTTTTCGATCCCGGAGTTCGCCGAACGCATCGAGCAGGACGTCATCGCCCTTGGCGGTGTTGATACGATATTCGTCGACACCACGGCAGCCTACTTCCCCGGCACCGACGAGAATAGCAACGTGGAAATGGGGGCCTACGCGCGACTTCTTCGTTCCCTGACGCGTATGGAGTGCAGACCCGCCGTCATCGCAGCGAGCCACCCTATTAAGAATGCAAGCGAAGGCAACCTTCTGCCGCGTGGCGGCGGGGCGTTCCTGAATGAGGTGGACGGCAATCTCGCTCTAGCAAAGAAGGGCGAGCGCACATCCGAACTTCATTGGCAGGGCAAATTCCGAGGCCCCGAATTTGCTCGTATCACGTTCGACCTTCCCGAGATCCGCGTTCCGACCCTTGTGGATAGTCGTGGCAGGCAGATTCCCACCGTCATGGCGAGAACTGTAAGTGACGGCGAGCTTTCCGCGCGAGCGGCTGCTGCCATGAAAGAGGACCAGGAGATGCTTATTGCTATTCGCGCCAATGGCAAACGCAGCCTGCGCGACTTGGCGGAATTCCTGAAGTGGGGCGATGACGACGCAGCCAAGCGCAAGGCACAGACCGTGACGGACCGTCTCAAGAAGGCGCAGATGATACAGTATGACCTTGGTGTTTGGTCACTTACCAAAAAGGGCGAGCAAGCAGCCCCCGAAGCCGCGCGCGTACTGCACGCTGAGAACGCGGCACGGCAGAGCGCTGCGAACGTCGTTTCGTCAGGCCGGCGGAAGCATACGTCGGCCGTACCTGCCCGCGGGCGCTACGGTACGGACTAATAAAAACATTATATAAAACAATAGTTTGTGTGCGTACGCCGTGCAGGACGCACAAACATAAAACCAAATACTATGACGGGGTGTGTGTTTTACACACCCCCGTCATTGGGAGAAAATCTAATCGTACGTACCCTCTATTTCTCTGGGGGGCACGCTGTACGGTACGACGTGCCATAGGGCAGGGTCCCTCGATCCCTCCCGCCGTCCACTCAGGGACCTGGCGCCCCAAGGCGGACTTTCACGCGTGCAGAACCAAAACCCAAACACGGGGAAGTGTGCAGCCGGCAGCCGGCCACGCCAAGACCGCTGAAGCGGTAAAAAACGAAACCCTTCAAGGGTGCACAACACCTGTATAAACCAGCAAACGACAACGGCCCCATTCAGGTCGCCGACTTCACCGACCTTGCAGCCGCCGTGCATGGCTAGAATCCGCACCGGCTACCCCCGCAACCCACCGCGCTCAGTCGCCCTCTTTGCGGGACAGTATGCGCCTCGGATGGCGGAAAAGTTGCTGCGGAAGCGCAGGGCTATGACAAGGCGGGGGTAGGGGCCATCTCGATCTCTCCCACCGTGGGCCTCAACTTCCGGCCGCACAATCGCGCGCTAAATCCCGCAGGTTTTCGAACTTTTTTCCCCGTGTGCAGCCGTCAAGGCCACACCAAGAGCCGAAAAGGCCCAGTACGTCACGTTACGAGAGATAATCCATGCATCGCACCCCACTCGAGTCCCGCCTTGCTCGCGCCAGCAGGCGCTCTGATTTGCGGCTCTTGCAAGATTACGCCGCGCCGCACTCGCCTTCGGCCTGGATGCCGGCGAGTGATAACGAGGTTGGCAATGCCCAAGTTGACCGGATCGTGGAGATCCGGCCGTCGCCAGACGAGGTAGTACGGATCGCCGCAAAGGACGCTATTTTTAGCCCGTGACAGCTATGGACCGATTGCGCCGCAAGAGCTTGACGCGGCGGCCCGGCGCCACCTCAAGGTTGAAGGCGGGCGCATCCTGAAATGGAAGAGCTCCGACAACCGTTGGCACGACGCTGCGGAGTTATTCCGGCAGGTCAAGGGGCGGGCGCCGAAGTACCGATGAGTAGCGGCAGGCGGACAATCAGCGGCACCTCGCTATTCGCGGCAGCGGTGGGTTGCCGCCCAGCTTGGTGAGCACTTCGCAATGCTGGAAGCGAGCTTGGACGGCCTGACCGCACGCCAGATAGCCGATACGAAAGGCTGGGGCTCGGGCAAGGCCGGTGAGCGCAAGGGCGTCGCGGCACAGGACAATGCGCTGGAGGCGTTGACGGCACTGGAGACAAAGCTCGCGGCCTAGCAATGAAACCATGGTCTAGCCTCATTTGAGACTGGAATCGCCAACCAATATCTCCCGCGCGCTAGGGCGCGGGGAGGCGGCGAGACGTGGCGAACGGGCGGCGACGTAATGTCTATGCTGCGCAGATCTTGGTCGACGGTAGTCCTGTGCGGTGCAAGGTCCGCCACCTCACGGATTCCTCTGCAATAGTCCAGATCGATAACGCGCCCTTCGTGCCTGCAGCCTTCGGCCTGCGCGTTCCAAGTGCTGGTTTGGATATTGATTGCTCGGTTGTATGGCGTGATGCGCGGCGTCTCGCCGTGAAGTTTCTGAACTGACTGCCAATGTCTCGTGGCAGCGCGCCGCAGAATTGAGGGGGCATGTGCCGTCGACAAATCCCGCTTAGCATCTGAGGCGCATGGACGGGGGAGGGGTGAGTCAGATCCTTCCGACCTTCGTCCATAGCTACCGGCGGCCCCCAAAAATTCGCGCATCTGCAATTCAAAACATGGGGTATCTGAGGTTGCATTGTCTAGCAACGCAGCTGACGAGAGGTCCACGCCGTGTGAAAGAGAGCGAAGATCAGCGCTCCCGCTCCGTAGTCGACGAAGAGATCCTTCTGAAGCCATTAGCAATCGATCCGATCGGCCCGGAACCGTCTCCGTGGATCTCCGCGCGGAGGACATCGGCGCGTTGTTTGGGGGGCACCGAAGAGATGATACCGGCTGCCGCGAGCGGCAGTGGCCTGATCCGGCTAATTTCGTGGAGACGGAGGACTTTCTCGTGGCCGACCAGACTTCACGATCCAGTGGTTTCGAAAAATCGGCTATGCGCGTTCGAGCAGTCCGCAGTTTCGTCGTGAGTACGACGACATCGTCGATGGGCTGAGCAAGGCAGGCGTTCCGGAACAATGAGGCGACTACCAGATAGCCGGACTTCGCCTATGGTAAGAGAGACGACAAGGTCTCCTTCTGGCCCTCAGCGACGGAAATTCATGTCCGCTTGCACGTCGGCATTCAAGGCAATAACGGACTCGTTTTGCTCACCGTGAGATCTTCTCAGTTTAACCCATTGCGGACGTACAAATTGCGGTTGCACGCGGCAGCGCGGTTGGCTTCTATTCCTTGGTATGTGCCTGACCGGCGGTGGTGTGGTCTTCCACCTTCCCTTCGCTCTTGAGCTTTGCGGCTCTGTCTTCGTTCTTCTTTGCTGACTCTTCCTTGTCGCCTGGAGTGGCGCATTGTGAACCGGCCTTGAGATCGCCCCTCACTTGAGCCTCATCGGCTGAATTCTGCTGAGATTTATCTTGCTGGAGCTTGTCCTCGCACTGCTCGGCCGATGCGGTGGCGGCGACGCAAGAGAAGGTCAGCGCGAAAGCGATTGCGATCGATCGATGCACGGAGGTGTTCCTTGAATACTGGGCTAATTTACGCAGCAGCGAACGCTTCCAGCGCGGCGTTTATTGAACTTAATAACCTTCTCAAGGTTCCGGATAACTAGTGCCCGGCTTTAGGCTGCAGGAATGCCCGACGCCCAACTAAGTCCCAAGAGTCCGCTATGGGAAAGGAGCAGACGACTGTCGGGTAGGGCCGTGACGACCGGTGCTGACCCCAAGCGGACTTCTCTAAGCGCCGGCGCAAACTCGCGAAGAACAAGGAAAGTTGCGGCTGGAAATTCCTGATCCGAAGCACATATCACCGGGATGGTGACAGTTGTGCAATGCACTTGCGGTGCTGAGTACAGACGCACCGAAGAGAAGTTTCCGCATACAGGTGACGCGGTCTGCGCAATCTGCGGAGCTGTTCTGGAATCATGGCAGGAAAGCAGCCGCGTTCATACGAACTTATTGAACGCCCGAAGACGAGGCTTTCAATGTCGGTCTGATTCCGAGAGCAGCGGACAGATGCTGAATGGACCGGGGGTTCTCGGTCCAGCAACCTCTCGGCGTTGGCGGGTAAAGGAGGCGAGCATGACCCTCATATGGCTTGGTGCGCTCCTTGTTTTCGGCGGCGTGCTCCAAATGGCATTTCAGCCCATCTGGCGAAGCCGACTCAGCGGTGGAAAGCGGCTTCGCTCCGGGCGAGACACGCTGGAGCCTGAAAGACCGGGCAGCGGCTTCGGCATCAAATCGAATTGGCCTGGACTTGTGATGGTCGCGCTTGGCGGCGCGTTCTTGCTGACCGGAGCTGCCATCTGAGTTGAAACCAATGTCTCAGGCGTCGCCCGTTATCTGGCCAGGCCAATGTGCTTCCCTCCTCCTGGCCCTTAGCAGACAAGGCAGCCGGTTCATCGATGGCGGTAGGGCCGAACACGGAAAGGGAACGGTCGGACTTCAGCTTTTGACTCAGGCGGAGTCACCCGCCGGACGCATGGTTGGCATCTCCAAATTTTCCGGGCATTTCTATTCCGACCATCCGATGGGAGAGCACGGCGATCACCCACAATGCCGCCGGGCGGCAATGCCCGCTCGGCGGCCGTTAGCGCGGGAGGATGCTGAGCGCCGATATGAGGAGGTACCAATGGCAAAAGCTCGTTCAACGTCCATCAGCAGACGAAGCGTCGTCGCAGGACTGGCGATGACAGCCGCCCCCGTGGCTTTGGCTGGAGCCAATCAAGCGCATGCGCAGGTCCAGCAAACCACTCCGGATCAAAGCCTGTATGAGCGACTTGGCGGCGTTTTCGCCATTGCAGCGGTCGTGGATCACTTCAGCGACGTTGTCGTAAAGAACCCTACCGTCGGCCAGAAGTCAAAAAATCCGCAATTGAGGGAATGGCACACCAAAAATCTGAAACGTTTGCCGGCCTCAAATTCATGCGGACCACTTACATCTCTGCCCTCATGAGCGACCAAATGTACGGCGCGAGTAGCTTGAGATTACAGACGTGACCCGTCTGCGAAACTCTCGCACGTCGGCGGGTTCCCTGAAATGCGCATCCTTGATCAATGGCGTCAGCTCGTTGCGAAGGGCTTCAGGCAGTGCGGCCATAAGTTCGTTCAGCGGTCCGTGAGGTGGAATTCGGACTAAATGTCCCCCAATTATTGCTACCCCGGGACCGCAGTTGATCACGCCCCAGAGAATGATCGCGATAATATCGTCCCGCTTGCCGCGCGGAATTCGGAGAGGTGGGGGGCTCAATAAGAATCCATGCCCGGCGGAGGAACCAGCATTGGTATGTAGTTCACCCCAGCCGACAATTGCCCCGGAATCATTCATTTGAATTGCAAAGTCTAGACTCCAACCGGATCCGGACGGGAAGAGATCGCTTACTGCTGTGATAAACCCTCCGCTTTGAAGATAGTAGTTAAATTCGTGCTCAAACAAGATTTGACCGTTAGCATTGAGGTCAAGAATTTGGCCATTTGAGAATGGCGCGAGTGTGTCGGTGGTGGCATCGTAAATTGCCTGTACTTCGGGGCCGCCCCGACCAAAAAACCAAACTCACAGCTTGTCGTCGTTGGTGATGCGAATTCCATTGGACATGACGATGGGATTTGCCACCGCGCGCAGATTTGCACCATCGTAAAAGACGGGCACTTCGAGCTGATCGAAGCCTAGTACCCACCCTTGAACTCCGATCGCGTGGCCAATATCGTTGATATCTTTCAATTCAAGGAAGGCCGTCGATCCGGGTGGTTGCGACAGCGGTAACGTTGGCAACACCCAAGTAACCGCCTGGGTGTTGCGGTTGAAGATAAAACCTCTCTGATCATCCAGGACGCTCCCGCCCTTTGCCGCTGTTCCCACCACATCGCCGGAATTGTTCAGCGCCAGGGGTCCAATTGCGGGATAACCCGGAATTGCGATCGGCTCGGTCGTATTCGTTTCAAGATTGTAAAGCGCGTATTCCCGCCCGGTGGAGCCCTGCACTCTGGCGAGGACAACGCGCTCGTTGTTGATGGCCAGTACATCTATGATCTCAGATGGAAGAGTGATGAGAGTGCCGTCCACGAGGCGGACAAAGTTTGGCGGGTTCAACCCGGAGCCCAGGATGACGTCGCCTCGATTGCTTATTCCTTGTGGCCGCATCGGACCAAGATCTACGACAGAATAGCCCATGGGGTGTCTCCTGCAGATTGCAAGTGTTCTTAGCACGGTCTGGTCGAGGGCACTTTGGGATTTTGCCGGCAGATGCCCGCGGCGTCTTTCCTGACTATCCGGCTCCAGTCATCCGCAACACTGATGCCGGGAGCGAGATGGTGCGATGCGCTGGGGCATGCCGCCACCGCGGCACACGGGCGGCCCGCCGGGAGACTTATCAGGAACGTCGCGCAGCCCTAGCGAGGTGCGTGCAGCAGGAACCCCTCACCAAAAAAGAACAACTTGAGGCCCGCCACGGCTGGGAATAGGGTTGCTCAATGTAGAAGTGAAGAAGAAATAGCCCGATAACCCCTCAGAACAGGCGCGGTTTCTCGTTCCTAATTCGAGTTGTGACCGCGGCGATGATATGCCGGCGCAAACTACGCTCAGAGATATCAGCGAAGGGACATCCGCGGTAAAAGCGTGTTGGGATGCATAGCGCTGCCGATTTCTTTCGGCATTGAACTACGCTCTATCGACGACGGCAGGAGCCGTACTTCGAGCTGGGGTACGGGGATGGGAGTGAGCGTTGCGCGATTATCGGGGTGTGTGGATCGCATATCACCGAGAACATCGACAAGATCGCAAACACACGCGAGCAGGCCTTCGCTTTGATCGATGAAGTCGCCCAACAGATGAAAACGGATTGGGACGAAATTCACGACGTGGTCGAAAGAAAATGATCGATGCGTCAGGCACCGATGACGTCGCGCGCTACAATCAGGTGTGCAACGCTATCCTGCTGTCGAGCGCTTCAAGCAATGGGCGACCCGCAAGGGCGTCGTTTTTCACGACGCGCTGCGGCCGAGAACACGATGCACAAGTGCATCACCGCTGTGCGGTCGCTGCCGATGCAGCTACGGCTCAAGTCGAAGCGGTGGCTGGAGGAGCGGGGATTAGAAGCGCTGAATGATGGCGATGTCTAGGGCGTGTAACCATAAGGAGGAGAGGTCAGCTTTTGGGTCCAAGGAGAAATTCTTTGCTCAATCGGAGTATTGCCGGTTTTGACCCGTTGCGGAATTTTTTTCGAAAACATGCGCGCTGTTTCAGGGAACATGCTGGTTGTCTTTCCGGATAGGCGCTCATCCTAACCTCGTTCATATTCGACAGCCAAAAAACAAGCGGTCCTTGCGGCAGTTCTTTGAGTCAATGCTGCCGGAAATGTATTCGAGGTTGCTGGAGCAATGCCGCAAACGATCCGGGGCGCGGGGTGGCTGTGAGGTCAGTCGAAACCGATCGACACAGCCTGTGAGCCCGACTGCGCCAAGCGTCCCGGTCCTTCCTCACGTCTGACAATTCGTTGCGGAGCAGCTTGATAATTTGACGCTGGGTGTCGATCTGCGCCTGTAGCAGAGCCATTTCTGCCCGTTCCCAGCCCGCAGCGTCTTGCCCCACTGACTCGCCGGAGGCATGTCCCTCGGCCGCTCCAAAGGCGTACACGCGGTGCAGCAGCAACTCGGCGGTGTCGATCTGGCCGATGTTCAAATTGCGGGATACCGGGGCAGCTTTCTTCAGCCTCAACATGGTGGACCTCGTTTTAGGTCACCCCCATTGCAACCTCCCAGATCCGGCTTAACCATTCGTCAACCCTGGATCAGTGGCAGCGGCGCATCTTTGATCCTTAGGTCAATGTATCGTCTGGTGTGCGCCGACCGTTCCGACAAGAGACGTGCGCGTGGTTTCGCCGGCGAGATTTCTACGTGATGCCTCGATAGCGCGGCCAGGCCGCCCATCTCTCATGCATCGGCGATCTCGTCGGGCGATTGATCTGCAATCGCGCGAGCAGCCTGGCTTTCTGCAGTGAGACTTGCTTGGCGGTGCCGCCCAGTCGCACCGCGATCTCCGCGTCAGTCTTTCCRGCAGCCAAGCGCCTCAATAATCGCTTCTCACGCGGACTGAGCAGGTCGCGCATCAAAACATCTCCACTGACGACAACCACGCGCATTTGCAGCGCCAGTTCGCGCCACTTGAACAATCAGCGCGCGACGGCCCCAAGCGTCTTCGCGAGAGGAGAACGAGAGCGGGACGCCGGGGCCGCGAGCGCGCCGGGATAAGCCCAGAAGTGAGCGTGTCCCATCACCACCCGCTCCATCTGTTCACTTGTATACCCTAGGCGTCCCGCTTATTCACGGGATGGTTGATCCAAATCAACGTCTTAGATGCCAATTCGCCGCGAATTCGTTGTGGGCAGGACAGCACCATGCCGCGCTATTTCTTCCACGTCACCCACAAACGCCGCGAACTCGACCGCGAAGGCTATGAGCTGACGAGCACGCCGCTTGGAAGGTAGCCACGGTAACGGCTGGGCAGATACTCCAAGGCCTCCATGGGAAGTTAACTCCCGACCGCGAATGGCGGATGGAAGTCGTGGATGAGTCCCGAAACACGCTCTATGTCCTGCGTATTAATGCCGAGAAGCGAACGTAAGCCTTGGCTCAGTTGGCGGCTTCATCGTGCTGTCGATGTTGGGGGCGGCCGAACCTTCGCGATGGTGTCTAGTAAAAGAACCACAGCGCGATGATGATGAGTGATCCCAGAAACATCACCGACACCACCACTGCTCCGAGGCAGCCACCACTCTGGTTCAATGCCGACCTGCCTTACCCTCAGCCTCATTAGGCAAACGGCTTGCCTGCGTCGGACAGCTCGCACCGCGAAGGTGTCTTGACGGGCCAAGTTCTAGCGCCGCACGCCAACGCGATTGACACCCCCATTTAGATTGCCACCGGCGTTATGGCGAACCGCAGCGCGTGCCACCGGACGAGGCCTAAGGACAACACCGGCGCGTGCGACGCAACTCGGCGGATAGCCAACATACGTGCAGTACACAACCGCCTCAGCCGGTGTTGGACTGAGAGTGATACCTGCTACACCCAACAGGGCGCTGGCCACAATCATTGTCATTGACCTAATCGAAAGACGCTTGCTCCGAGGCATGGTAATCCTCCTCGCACTAGCAACTGAAAAGACGACGGGATCGCCTCCGTTGCGGCTGACATAACGTGAGCGTCAAAGGATAGATGACCTTGACGTAGATCAACGCAACGCAGCGACATCGACCTTAGTGGGCGCTGGGGTTAGATCGTCTCATTCCCCCAAGGAAACGATGATGCGCGTATGGATTTACACCGCCGGTCGGGCCAGCTCATTTGCGTTCGAGTAGTTTGGTGAAGGTCAGCCCCGGATTGATCGCCAGCATATTGATGATATCGGGCAGCGGCATCTCGGGCGCATCCACCATCATCTCAAAATAGCAGCCAGGATGCGCGACGTCGAAGTCGCGCAGATGTTGCAGCCACGCCTCTTGCAGGGATTCCGGGACGTGGGCGATGGTGAGGATCTTGACGTCAGCGGGGGCATAGTCGCGCGCTTCGGCATCCTC